>VXNX01000005.1 GCA_009840385.1 Candidatus Dadabacteria bacterium | reverse complement strand
TTCGCTACCTTAGGACCGTTATAGTTACGGCCGCCGTTTACCGGGGCTTCGGTTCTGAGCTTCTCCGAAGATAACCCATCCCCTTAACCGTCCGGCACTGGGCAGGAGTCAGACCCTATACGTCCACTTGCGTGTTTGCAGAGCCCTGTGTTTTTAGTAAACAGTCGTTACCGCCAATTCACTGCGACCCATTTCCGCTCCAGCCGCGAGGGCTTTCACGTACATATGGGTACCCCTTATTCCGAAGTTACGGGGTTAATTTGCCGAGTTCCTTAGCCAAAGTTCTCTCACGCGCCTTAGTATTCTCAACTCACCCACGTGTGTCCGTTTCGGTACGGGCACTCGGTCGTCAACGTTTAGAAGCTTTTCTTGGAAGCATGGACTCAATCACTTTACGAGGCTAATGCCTCTCGTACTCGCTTCTCAGAGTATGAAAGGAGGTTTTGCTTGTCCTTTCCTCCTACAAGCTTGAACCGGGATATCCATCACCCGGATGACCTATCCTTCTCCGTCACTCCATCACTCAGACCGAATGGTACGGGAATATTAACCCGTTTTCCATCGACTACGCCTTTCGGCCTCGCCTTAGGTCCCGACTTACCCTGGGAGGACGAGCCTTGCCCAGGAAACCTTGGGTTTACGGCGAGGTGGATTCTCACCACCTTTATCGCTACTCATGCCTGCATTCTCACTTCCCAACAGTCCAGGCTTCCTTACGGTAACCCTTCGACCCGTTGGGAACGCTCCCCTACCGCTGCGTATAAATACGCAACCCGCGGCTTCGGCAACGAACTTAGCCCCGTTTCATTTTCGGCGCAAATCCGCATCGACCAGTGAGCTGTTACGCACTCTTTAAAGGGTGGCTGCTTCTGGGCCTACCTACTGGCTGTCTATGCCAATTCACATCCTTTACCACTTAGTTCGTATTTAGGGGCCTTAGCCGGCGGTCTGGGCTGTTTCCCTTTCGCCGATGGGACTTATCTCCCACCGACTGACTCCTGTGCTAACCTAGCGGCATTCGGAGTTTGTCTGGGTTTGGTAGATCTTTCGACCCCCTAGTCCAATCAGTGCTCTACCTCCGCTAGTCATCACACAAGGCTATACCTAAATATATTTCGGGGAGAACCAGCTATCACGAATCTTGATTAGCCTTTCACTCCGATCCACAGCTCATCCGACAGGTTTTCACCCCTGACCGGTTCGGGCCTCCACAAAGGTTTTCTCTCTGCTTCACCCTGGCCATGGATAGATCGATTCGCTTCGGGTCTATCCCCAGTGACTGGCGCCCTATTCAGACTCGCTTTCGCTACGACTACACCTGTACGGCTTAATCAGGCCACTGAAGATAACTCGCAGGCTCATTAGGCAAAAGGCACGCGGTCAGGCATTTCCATAAATGGACATAGCCCTTCCACTGGTTACAAGCAGATGGTTTCAGATTCTATTTCACTCCCCTCATTGGGGTTCTTTTCACCTTTCCCTCACGGTACTGGTTCACTATCGGTCAACGGCACGTATTTAGCCTTGGATGGTGGTCCACCCAGATTCCTCCAACATTCCACGTGTGCCGGAGTACTTGGGATCCCTCTAGGGCTTCTCGGGGTTTCGCATACAGGGCTATCACCTTCTGTGGCAAGACTTTCCAGACTGTTCTGCTACCCTTCAAAGTCCCATGCTGAGGTCCCGCAACCCCGAAGAGAAAATCTCTTCGGTTTAGGCTGTTCCCCGTTCGCTCGCCGCTACTAGGGGAATCTCGGTTGATTTCTTTTCCTGGGGGTACTGAGATGTTTCACTTCCCCCCGTTAGCCTACCATTGCTATATATTCACAATGGCATGACCAAGGTTTGCTCGGTCAGGTTTTCCCATTCGGAAATCCCCGGATCAAAGCCTGTTAAGCGACTCCCCGAGGCTTATCGCAACTTACTACGTCCTTCATCGCCGTCCGTTGCCAAGGCATCCACCTTCTGCTCTACATATCTTATCTGCGAGGCGTGAAAATCCTCGATAATACTAACAACACGATCAATTCTGTTTCTCAGCGTTATATTCAATTGTCAAAGATCAAAAAAGCATTCGAAATTCTTTTTATGTGGAGGTGAACGGGCTCGAACCGTCGACCTCCTGCTTGCAAAGCAGGCGCTCTCCCAACTGAGCTACACCCCCTATTGGTGGGCCTAGTTGGATTTGAACCAACGACCTCACCCTTATCAGGGGTGCGCTCTAACCAGCTGAGCTATAGGCCCCCTGTTGCTTTTTAAGCGCGGGAAATACTTTTTCGTAAAAAAGCAGATGGCGAGCGAAAAAAAGACAGATATCTCCGTGAAAAAGGAGGTGATCCAGCCGCAGGTTCCCCTACGGCTACCTTGTTACGACTTCACCCCAATTACCAGCCCTACCTTAGGAACTTGCCTCCCGAAGGTTAGCACGGCTACTTCGGGCAGAACCGACTTTCGTGGTGTGACGGGCGGTGTGTGCAAGGCCCGGGAACGTATTCACCGTGGCAATGCTGATCCACGATTACTAGCGATTCCAACTTCATGCAGGCGAGTTGCAGCCTGCAATCTGAACTGAGACTAGCTTTGATGGGATTGGCTCTCTCTCGCGAGTTCGCGACCCATTGTACTAGCCATTGTAGCACGTGTGTAGCCCAAGACGTAAGGGCCATGATGACTTGACGTCGTCCCCACCTTCCTCCGGCTTGTCGCTGGCAGTCTCTTCAGAGTGCCCACCCGAAGTGATGGCAACTAAAGATAGGGGTTGCGCTCGTTACCGGACTTAACCGGACACCTCACGGCACGAGCTGACGACAGCCATGCAGCACCTGTGATAACTGTTCCGGGCAAGCCCGGAACCACCACATACTTTCGTATAGGCTTAAGTTAACATGTCAAGTCTTGGTAAGGTTTTTCGCTTAGCATCGAATTAAACCACGTGCTCCACCGCTTGTGCGGGCCCCCGCCAATTCCTTTGAGTTTCAGCCTTGCGACCGTACTCCCCAGGCGGGATGCTTAATGCGTTAACTACGGCAGGGAGAAATAAATTCCCCCTACCTAGCATCCATCGTTTAGGGCGTGGACTACCCGGGTATCTAATCCGGTTTGCTACCCACGCTTTCGTCCCTGAGCGTCAGTACCAAGCCAGTTGGCCGCCTTCGCCTCTGGTGTTCCTCCCGATATCTATGCATTTCACCGCTACACCGGGAATTCCGCCAACCTCTCTTGGACTCTAGTCAGGCAGTTTTGGATGCAATTCCAAGGTTAAGCCTTGGGATTTCACAACCAACTTGCCTGACAGCCTGCGGACCCTTTACGCCCAGTAATTCCGAGCAACGCTTGCCCCCTCCGTATTACCGCGGCTGCTGGCACGGAGTTAGCCGGGGCTTCCTCTGGAGGTACCGTCAAGACACAAGTGTCCCATCGTCCCTCCTGACAGAGGTTTACAACCCGAAGGCCTTCATCCCTCACGCGGCATCGCTGGGTCAGGCTTTCGCCCATTGCCCAATATTCCCCACTGCTGCCTCCCGTAGGAGTCAGGGCCGTGTCTCAGTCCCCATGTGGCCGTTCACCCGCTAAGGCCGGCTACCCGTCTTAGGCTTGGTAAGCCTTTACCTTACCAACTACCTGATGGGACGTGGACTCATCCAAAGGCGATAAATCTTTTACCGCTGTATCCTCGGATACTGTGGTCTTATCCGGTATTAGCCCCGATTTCTCGGGGTTGTCCCAGACCCTAGGGTAGATTATCCACGTTGTACTCACCCGTTCGCCGCTTTACTCGCGACCGAAGTCACTTTCTCGCTCGACTTGCATGTGTTAGGCGTGCCGCCAGCGTTCGCTCTGAGCCAGGATCAAACTCTTCATAAGAATTTAAAAGAATTTACGGATACTGCTCTAGTTCGCCCGCTATCATCTGCTATTAAATTTTCAAAGATCAAGCTATCAAAATGGGTAGAATATAGTACTCACCCACCGGAAATTGTCAATTTAGAAAGAACACGAAAAACAAAACAAATTTCAAAGAAAAAAACTAAAGTGAGCCATCATACTAACAGAGGACTTTGCTTTGGCAAGGGTTTTTTTGCACTTTGAAGAAAAAACTGCTGGAGAGAGGCGAAAATCCACCATCTTTCCCCAGATTTCGAGAAAAAAGCCCCGATTGCCTTGCGCACGGGAGCCCTACCCTTGAATTTAAGGAATGAATACGTAGAATTTTCCCTTCAAAAAATGCCGCGGGATAAGGAGGTTCCGCAGTGACCTCCCTTGAAACATGCAGAAAGAACTTCCCAAGATAAAAATCTATAACTCCCTCTCGCAGAAAAAAGAAGATCTCGTTCCCTTTGAAGGAGACAGGATCCGGATGTATGTGTGCGGCCCTACCGTGTATGACTCAGCCCACCTGGGACACGCCCGCTCCGCCGTGTCTTTTGACGTGATACAGAGATTCCTCCGCCATGTGGGCTACGACGTGCTGTTCGCGAGAAACTACACCGACATAGACGACAAGATAATAACCCGTTCAAACCAGGAAGGTGTAAGCTGCGATGAGATATCGGAGAAATACATAAAGGAATACAGAGAGGACATGGCCTCGATAGGGGTTGAGACCCCCGACGTTGAGCCCCGGGTAACGGAACATCTAGAACAGATAACAGCGCTTATAGAGAAGATATTGGAGAAGGGATTCGCCTACCGCTCAGGCAATAACGTCTTTTTCTCCGTGAGAAAATTCCCGGACTACGGAAAGCTCTCCTGCAGGTCACTTGATCACATGCTTGAGGGCGTGAGAATAGACGTTAACGAAGAAAAGGAGGACCCTCTTGATTTCGCGCTCTGGAAAGAGTCAAAACCTGGTGAGCCGGCCTGGAAAAGCCCGTGGGGAGACGGAAGGCCCGGCTGGCACATAGAGTGCTCCGTTATGAGCATGGAGTATCTGGGAACGAATTTCGAGATACACGGAGGGGGAAAGGACCTGATTTTTCCGCACCACGAAAACGAAATAGCCCAGTCAGAGGCCGCCTCGGGCGAACCGTTTGCGAAGTACTGGCTTCATAACGGCCTTATAAGGATAAACAAGGAAAAGATGTCAAAATCTCTGGGGAACTTCTTCACTCTCTCCGAGGCAACCAAGAGATGGTCCCCCGAAGCCATAAGGCTTTTCTTCCTCTCCCACCACTACCAGAACCCCGCCGATTTCTCGGAAAAAAGCATGCACGACAGCGAGGCAGCGCTTGAGAGAATATATCTCACTTTGCTGAGAGCCGCGGAGGCACGGGAAGCCAAGGGTTCCGATCCCGCACTTGAGAGTTCGATCAGGAAATTCGAGGAGGATTTTTACTCCTCGATGAGCGACAATTTCAACACCGCCGACGTGGTGGGAAGTCTTTTTGACCTGATACGCTCAATCAACAGGTCGCTTGACTCCGTGGGGAAAACTCAAAGCGCGACTCTCGCGCTTGAAAAAATAAAAGAGATATGCGGAGTGCTCGGAGTGCTCTCAGAGGAACCGGCCGAGTACATGGAGAAAAGAAAGTCCACGGCAAACCTCTCGGACATAGACCCCTTTGAGATAGAGAAGCTGATAGAAGAGAGGAACTCGGCCAGAGAAGAAAAGAACTGGAAAAAGGCCGATGAGATCAGGGACTACCTAAGTTCAAAGGGAATCGTGCTTGAAGACCGCCCGGGCGGCACCGACTGGAAAGCGCAGAGAACCTAATCATCTTCAGGCCGGGCGAAACAGGTACGGCAATTTCGCCGGAAAATCCGGCGCATGGGGGACAGGAATGGGAAATCACAATAAGATCGACTATGTTGAGTTTCCATGCCGCGACTTCGCGCGCACGAAATCTTTTTTCGCCGAAGTGTTCGGCTGGTCCTTTACCGATTACGGCCCGGATTACATGGCATTTTCGGACGCTGGTCTCGAGGGCGGGTTCTTCAGATCGGAACTGGAAAGCACACAGGCCGCAGGCGGTGCTCTGGTGGTCTTCTACAGTGCCGACCTAGAGCAAACGCTCGCCGCTATCCGCAACGCCGGAGGCAAGATCGAAATCGAGACCTTTGAATTTCCAGGTGGTCGCCGGTTCCATTTCAGGGAACCGAGCGGAAATGAATTCGCAGTCTGGACCGACACCTGATCGTTACGATCACGCACAAGTCGTTGCGCCGACCCGGCTTTAGATATAGATCCCCATGTATTCCATGGCCCTTTTAACGTTCGCCGGGCTTTGGGTTTCCCCCCTGCAGCTGTACCAGCAGGAAGTGCACTTGGTTTTTTCGTAAAGATCCGGTCTGTAATCGCTGTAGTGGGCAGAGACGGGCATCTCGGAGCAGCGTTTCAGGTGACCGCTCGGGGTAACGTGTATCTGGTTTATGCCGGCCAGGCAGTCGGGGACGCTTCCCCTCTCGAAATAGCCCGGGATTTCCCTGAGGTAGTACTCGGTTGAGAGTATCGTGCCCTTCCACTTTTTTCGAAGCGCGATCAGCTCCTCGACAAGATCCCTCACTTTTGAGAGGGCTTCTTTTTTCACGAAGTGGTCTTCGTTGTTGGTTTTCATAACCGAGTAGGAACTAAAGGATATGGCTATGCCCCACTCTCTTGCCTTATTCGCTATCTCGACCACCTCGTCGAGGTTGTCTTCCATTATTATTGTGTTAAGCACCAGGCTTTTGTCGGGGAATCGCTCCGAGAGTTCAGGCAGGGTTTCTGACAGTTTTTCCCAGAGACCGGGAATGCCCCTGTAGGTATCGTGCTTTTCCCCCGGGAAATCCAGTGAAACGGCGATCTGATCCATGCCGGCGTCGAAAAGCTCTTCGGTTTTCTCCTCGGTAAGGAAATCTCCTTTTGTTACCATTGAAGTAAAAATGAATATGGAGCATCCCTTTATCTGCCTTACGATATCGGGAAGATCCTTTCTGATCATGGGCTCCCCGCCGGTAATGACCGTGACGAGGGGGTTTATTTTCTTTATGACGGGCGTGTAATCCGAAAGACGCTCTTCGTGTTTTGTCTGCCAGTAGTCGCAGAAATCGCAGCGGGCGTTGCAGAGTTTTGTTATCTCAAGATTAAGGAGCTTCGGCCTCCCCGTAGCCTTGATGTAGAGATATTTTAATGTGCCGTTTACGGCCTGTTTTGGGTGTATCATCGACTGCATCTTTTCCGTCTATTATAAATTATCCGCGTGATTTACCAAACTCTGACGCGAAACTGTATAATTAACGTAGAAATCAAGGGGAGGTAAAGGCATTTGTCGGTAAAAACAATAGAAGTTGAAATCTACCAGTGTGATCACGTAAGCCCTAGTGGAGAACAGTGCGAACTTTCGGGAGAAAGAAACCATATCAAGCAGTGCATAAAGTGCGGGATGGATATTTGCAGCCGCCACTACCAGTTGATCACTGTCAACCGAAGCGGCAGCACCCTTCTTTCCTACTACTTCTGCTTCGACCACGCAGAGGAATTCATCAGCTCGCACATAGAAGAACTCGGAGATACAAGACCTACTGGGGCAGGCGGTATGGGAAAATAGCAAATCCCTTCACCATCCCCAGAAAACCATGAAACTCTCAACCAAACAGATCTCAAGGGAAATAGACCGAAGGACCATTGAGGAATTCGGAGTTCCGGGCGTCGTGCTTATGGAAAACGCCGGAAGAGCCGTGGCGTCCGCCATCCTGGCCGAGTATTCCTCAGCAAAGAAAATAGCGGTTATCTGCGGCGCCGGAAACAACGCGGGGGACGGCTTCGTGATCGCCCGCCATCTTATTTCCTCGGGAAATGACGTAAGCATCCACATCGTCCAGAAGAAACAGCGCTACAAGGGGGACGCAAAAACGAACCTCGACTCCCTTCTTGAGATCGGGGGCAACGTAAGGGAGCTTGATGGAAAACTCCCCAGGGTAAAAGATACGGACGTCATAATTGACGCCATCTTCGGCACCGGACTTGACAGGGAGGTGGGAGGCTTTTACGAGAAGCTTATAAAATTCATAAACCGCCAGAGCGTCCCGTGCGTTTCCGTTGACATACCCTCCGGACTTGACGCCGACACGGGGCAGCCCATGGGAGCAGCCGTGCGAGCAGACATGACCGTCACTTTCGCCCCACCTAAGCTTGGAATGTGCATTTATCCCGGCGTTGATTACGCGGGAAAGCTCTGCGTGGCAGATATAACTATCCCCAAGCTGCTTGAGGAAGATATTCCCTTTGAACTTCTCACGTTTCGAAAATCCGCGGGGTTGATAAAAAGAAGGGCAGCAGATTCCCACAAGGGAACCTACGGTCATCTTCTTGTGCTCGCGGGTTCTCCTGGAAAAAGCGGAGCCGCGATTCTCTGCGCCGAGGCGGCGCTTCGGACGGGAAGCGGCCTTGTTACCCTGGGAATTCCAAACAGCATATCTCCCGCCGTCGAGGAAAAGACAACGGAGGTAATGTCAGTTTCGCTTAAAGACTCAAAGGACGGAACTTTTCACTCAGACGCCCACAAGGAAGCGCTCCGGGAGCTTGACGGGAAAAAAACGGCGCTTGCCCTCGGCCCCGGAATATCGACCTCGCGAAGCGCGGGGAAATTCCTCGAAAAGGTGATAACGCAATGCGAAGTGCCCGTGGTTCTTGACGCCGACGCGCTTAACATAATTTCAAAAAACCCTGAGATTCTGAGGAAGACAAAAGTTCCCGCGGTAATAACTCCGCACCCCGGCGAAATGGCAAGACTCTGCGGCACTAGTTCAAAGCAGGTGCAGGATGACCGCGTCGGGACCGCGAGCCGGTTCTCCGAAAAATACGGATGCTACGTCGTCTTAAAAGGCGCACGAACCGTCGTCTCCACTCCCGGCGGAGAGGTGTTCATAAACCCTACGGGGAACTCTGCCATGGCCACTGCCGGAACCGGAGACGTGCTTACGGGAATAATCGGGGGACTCGCGGCTCAGGGATACGACTGTCTTGAGTCCTGCCTTCTCGGCGTTTTTCTCCACGGCCACGCGGCTGACCTTCTTCTGGAGGAAACGGGCGCCGCAGGCTTTACCGCATCCGAAATATCGCGTAAAATCCCCGCTTCAATAAATTCCATCATTTCATCCACGGAAGAAAAGCACTTCACTACGGTAAGATAAGCCCAATGGAACATGGATTCCTCCTAGAAGTCGGCAAGCCTGAAGAAACCATGCTTTGCGGCGAGATAATGGGGAAACTGATCCCCCGAGGCTCGATCGTAGGGCTCACTGGAGATCTCGGCGCGGGGAAAACGGTTTTCGCCAAGGGTCTTGCCCGCGGCCTAGGAATAGAGGAGGAACCCAACAGCCCCACATTCGTCATAATGAGCTGCTATGAAGGCAGCGTGCCTCTTTTTCACTTCGACGTCTACAGGCTCTCGGGCGGTGCCGAGTTCGAGGATACGGGATATGAGGAATTCTTTTACGGAGACGGTGTCTCCGTCGTTGAATGGGCGGACAATATCCGGGATGTATTACCGGCAAACGCTGTTATAATTGATATCCAATCTCCGCCCCAAGGGGCTGAGGAATCGAGAACAATAAAGGTGACAGGTGAGGGACAATGGCTCTTGTCGTTCAAAAATACGGCGGAACAAGCGTTGCTAGCATCGAAAAGATAAGACGCGTGGCCGAGCACATAGTAGCTACGAAAAAGCAGAAAAACGACGTGATAGCGGTGGTTTCCGCCATGGCGGGCGAAACCGACAGGCTGGTCGGCCTTGCAAAGGAAATTATGGATCCCCCCGATGAAAGGGAGTTTGACGTGATAACCTCAAGCGGGGAACAGGTCTCTTCCGGCCTTCTGGCGATGACGATAAAATCGCTCGGCGAGGAGGCAATATCGTTCCAGGGACACCAGATAAGGATCACCACCGACAACATTTACTCGAAGGCGAAGATAAAATCGATTGACGACAGGAACATCCGTCTTGCTCTCGAGGGAAAAAAGGCGGTCGTTATAGCAGGATTCCAGGGAGTCGACGAGGACGGAAACCTCACAACGCTCGGGCGGGGAGGCTCAGACCTCACCGCGGTGGCGCTGGCGGCGGTGCTGGGCGCCGATGCGTGTGAACTTTACAAAGACGACGTAGACGGGGTTTACACCACGGACCCCGGGGTCTGTCCCGACGCAAGGAAGCTCAGCCGTATCTCCTATGACGAAATGCTCGAGATGGCGTCTTTGGGATCGAAAGTGCTTCAGGCCCGCGCGGTTGAATTTGCAAAAAAATTTAAAGTGCCTATACATGTTAAGTCAACTCCAAGGCCCGGGGACGAGGGAACCTGGGTTCTGGATGAGGAAAAAGTTATGGAATCCATGGAAAATGTTGTCGTATCGGGAGTCACATACGACAGGGATCAGGCGAAAATCACGGTGACGCAGGTGCCCGACCAGCCCGGCATAGCCGCTATGCTTTTCTCGTCGCTTGCGGACAAGAACATAGTGGTCGACATGATCGTTCAGAACGTGAGCACTGAGGGGTTTACCGACCTCACGTTCACGGTTCCCAAGTCGGATTTCAAGAAATCAATAGAGCTCTCGGAGAAAATGGCCCAGGAACTCGGGGGAAAGCAAGTGCTCTCAGACAACCTTATCGCCAAGATCTCCCTGGTGGGAGTCGGGATGAAAACCCATTCGGGAGTGGCGTCGCGCATGTTCGGGGCGCTTGCAAACGAGGGAATTAACATTATGATGATAAGCACTTCGGAAATAAAAATCTCATGCGTGCTTGAGGAAAAAGATGCGGAAAACGCCGTGAGAACTCTCCACGACGCTTTTAATCTTGGAAAAACCGATGAGTAAATCAAGGACCGTTGAAATATACGACGTGACCCTGCGTGATGGAACCCAGGGGGAAAACATATCCTTTTCCATACACGACAAGATCCGTATAACCAAGAGACTTGACGACCTCGGGGTGCATTACATCGAGGGAGGATGGCCGGGTTCCAACGAAAGGGACAAGGGGTACTTCGAGGAAGCCAAAAAACTGGGGCTTAAAAACGCGAGCGTCGCGGCTTTCGGAAGCACAAGACGCGCAAGGAAAACCTGCGATGAGGACTCTAGCATCCAGGCCCTTTTGCAGGCTGAAACCCCCGTTGTGACGATCGTAGGTAAAAGCTGGGATTTCCAGGTAACGGAAGCTCTCAAAATAGAGCTTGAAGAGAACCTGGAGCTCGTACACGACTCGATCGAGTACCTGAAACGCCATGTGGACAAGGTGTTTTTCGACGCCGAGCATTTCTTTGACGGATGGAAGAGAAACTCTGAGTACTCGGCGAAAGTTCTCGAGACCGCTTACGGAGCGGGGGTCGACACGGTCGTTTTATGCGACACAAACGGCGGTTCGATGCCATGGGATATCGAAGGCGCCATAAGGGAAGTCAACGGCATGTTCGATAACCCGAGCCTGGGAATACATACCCATAACGACAGCGAGGTCGGGGTCGCGAACACGCTTTACGCGGTAAGGGAAGGAGCGTCCCAGGTACAGGGAACCATGAACGGCTACGGAGAGCGGTGCGGAAACGCCAATCTCTGCGCCATAATCCCCAATATAGCGCTTAAGCTCGGGATGAAGACCCTTTCCAAGCAAAACCTTAGAAAGCTTTATTCCGTGTCGCATTTCATCCATGAACTCACCAACCTTCCCCCTCTTAAAAAGCAGGCCTTCGTCGGTGAAAGCGCCTTCGCGCACAAAGGGGGGATTCACGTAAGCGCCGTGATGAAGAATTCCGACACCTACGAGCATGTGGAACCCCAGAGCGTCGGCAACAGAAGGCGGGTGCTGGTCTCGGACCTCTCCGGCCGGGCAAACATAGCCTACAAGGCCCAGGAACTGGGAGTGGAAATAGACCCCAAGGACGAAAGAATCCTCGAGATACTGAACGAGCTTAAGGTTCTTGAGAACCAGGGTTACGAATTCGAGGGGGCGGACGCGTCTTTTGAGTTGCTCGTGAGAAAAACCTTGGGAACCTACAAGAAGCGGTTCTATCTCAAGAACACCAGGACTCTGGTCGAAAAGAGAGAAGAAGACGAAGAACCTCTCTCGGAAGCAACCGCGGAGGTTCAGGTAAACGGCATTACGGAATACACGGTGGCAAGAGGAACAGGTCCCGTAAACGCGATAGACGGAGCGCTTCGGAAATCGCTTGAGAAATTCTTCCCCGGGCTAAAGACCCTGCGGCTGCTGGATTACAGGGTAAGGGTCGTGTCGAGGTCGGGCGGAACGGATTCCGTGGTGAGGGTGCTTGTCGAGTCGGGAGACGGGGAGAAGACGTGGAGCACCGTGGGGGTTTCAGACAACATAGTGGAAGCAAGCTGGAAAGCTCTTGTCGACAGCATAGACTACAAGATTCTAAAAGACGAGCTGAGCGGCTGAGGTCATCCCTGCGCCAGTCTTGTGTTTCCCCTTCTTATAACGGCCCCGAGGTGTTTCTGGTTCCTCTCCCGGGCAAGTCTCATCTGCTTCTGTCTCTCTTCAAGTGACGAAATTCTCTCGGGAGTAAGCTCCGCGTGGCAGCGGGGACAGGATACCCCCTCCCGGAACCCCTCGGACCTCCTCTCCTCCGCAGATACCGGCTCCCTGCAGTTCCTGCACGTGCTCCATGTTCCCTTCACAAGATCGTGGCCGACTGAGGTACGGTCGTCGAACACAAAACATTCCCCTTCCCAGAGACTCTGTTCCCTAGAAACCTGCTCGAGGTATGAAAGCACTCCCCCTTCAAGCTGATACACCCGCTTAAACCCCCTCTCAAGAAGATACGAGGTCGCTTTTTCGCACCTTATCCCGCCCGTGCAGAACATCGCTATCTCCGTGTGCTCGCGGGGGTCGAGGTTCTTCTCTACGTACTCGGGAAACTCCCTGAAATGGTCAGTCTCCGGGTTTACGGCCCCCCTGAAGGTTCCGACGCGGTTTTCGTAATCGTTTCTCGTGTCTATAACAAGCACGTCGGGGCGGCTTATAAGCTCGTTCCACCGCTCAGGCGAAACGCGTTGCCCCGAGAGGCGCTGCGGCTTTATTCCGCCGACTCCCATAGGTACCAGTTCCTTTTTGAATTTAACCTTGAGGCGGTGAAAGGGGCTTTTCTCGTTGTAACTGAGCTTGTACTGCATGCCTGAGAACCTAGGGGCGTTCTCAAGATAGGCGATTAGCCGGTCTATGGATTCGGGCGGACCGGCAACCGTGGCGTTTATTCCCTCCGATGTCAGGATGAAGGTGCCGTTTATCCCGTTTTTCTCGCAAAGCAAAAGCAGAGAGTTCTTTATCTCCACAAGATCGTCAAGGTCCACGAACTTGTAGAAAGAGAGAACGGCGACTCCGCAGTTGTCCTGTCGCTCACTCATCGGCCGCACCCCCGCTCAGACTCTTCCACTTTAAGAGGTAATCCTGAAGGTGGCTCCTATGGGGACTTTCTGACTCTTTTTTTATCATGCCGCGAAGCAACCGCTGCTCCTCTGCGTACTGCTCGGAGTGAAAATGTCCAATCGAATGGGCCATCCTGAGCCAAAGCAGATAGGTCGTAAGTGCGTCGCACTCGTTATAGGCGACTATTTCGTCAAGTCGGCCCTCAAGCCACATTGGAGCGACCTGCTTTCCGTCAACGCCCCCCATTTTTCCCGGGATTCCGCTAACAACCGATATCTCGTGAAGAGACGGGGTGCCCTTCCCCCACGTGCTTACGCAGCGCATCAAATCGACGTTCCAGTCGCTTCCCCTGGCGAAGAAATCAGCGCCTTCCCACGGCCTGTTAGGCCTTTCCGTGAAAAAACCGCCCTGCAGCCCGTGCTTGATCATTCTCTGCGCCAGAATCGGTATGTCGGCCCCCGAGGTGTTGTACCCCACAAGCTGCGGGTGGTGCTTGTCGAGAATCTTGAAAAAGTCTTCTATGATTCTTCTCTCGGAACAGTCTTCGCCGGAAGTCGGAATCGACGGGATGGAGTGAAGCTTGAGTCTTGCCGCGGCTCCGTCCCTATCAGATTCCCGGAAGACCATCGAGATCGAGACTATCTTGGAGAGAACCGTCTTAAGAAACGGCATGGGCTCTTCCTCGGTCGCCCCGCCCTGCTCCCACATGAACTCGATCACCTCGCGGTCGGGCATGTCCTGCGGAAGTTCGTACGCCACCTTTCCCGACTCCGGGTCGGGAACCCACTCTATATCAAAAGCAAGAACCCGGGATTTTACGTCTCTGAACATCCGTTGTGGTCAGCTCCTTATGTAGGTGCGCATGAAAAGTATTATCGCGAAAAGGGTCGGGGCGAGCAAAAACGCCTGGGAGAGTAGTATTCCCTTAAGCCTCGTTATCTCGAATCCGTGCTCAAGGACCAGAGTGTAAGAGGCGTCCCGGGAAGGAGCGCTTAAGAATGACTCGATCAGGTAACCCGTCGGCTCGGGGTTTTCGAACTCAAGGATCTTAACTCCCTTCTTTCCCATGTAGCTATATCTTTTCTTTGAATCGGGCACCTTGAGTTCTATGTTTTCGGTGCCCGGAACTTTTTTCAGGTAAACGACTATGGAGCTCTCCTCGACGGATTCACTGCTTGTCCTTCCTTCATCGGAAACGCTCTTGTACTGGTGGTAGATTGAATAAAGCCCACTCTCTTCAAGCTGGATGGAGTGGCTTCCGGGAAAAGTATATTCGCTGAGCGTTGAGCCAAGCCCGCTGAAACTTTTCACGACGTTATAGAAAAAAAGCCCCCCTCCAAGCAGAAACAGCACTACGCAGAAAATGTAAATTCTTTTTCTTTTCCTGTCTTCCATTGATCTTATACCTGCTTAAAAATCCGCTTTGCGCGGATTTGAGATGCACGTAATTATACTGCGAAAAGTTTTGAGAACCACTATTGTTTTCTTCTTCACCCGGAATTTTTCCCGGAGACAGAGAAAATACTGTTTGACAAAGTAATAGAGTTCCGGGATAATCCCGCGGATATTAAATTTCTAGAGGTAGGTATTATAATGCAGGGAACTGTAAAATGGTTTAATAGCTCCAAAGGCTATGGATTTATAACATCCGACGAAGTGCAGGATGATGTTTTTGTTCATTACACCGCTATTGAGGGCGAGGGCTACAAGACTCTCAATGAGGGTGACGAAGTAAGCTTCGAGATCACTCAAGGTAAAAAAGGACCCACCGCAACCAACGTTGTGCCTGTCTGAGAATCCGCTTTGCGCGGATTTGATACGCACGCAGTTATACTGCGAAACGTTTTGAGAACTGCTATTGTTTTCCTCCGCACCCAGAATTTCCTCTGGGAACGGAGGAAGTGCAGTTTGACAAAGCAATATAGGTGTGGGATAATCCCGCAAATATTAATTTAGAGGTAGGTATTATAAATGCAGGGAACTGTAAAATGGTTTAATAGCTCCAAGGGCTATGGATTTATAACATCCGCCGAAGTGCAGGATGATGTTTTTGTTCATTACACCGCTATTGAGGGCGAAGGCTACAAGACTCTCAATGAGGGTGATGAAGTAAACTTTGAGATCGTTCAAGGTAAGAAAGGACCCACCGCAACCAACGTAGTAAAGACTTCCTAGGGAACTCAGAATCCGGTTGTTCCGATCCCCGGGAAAAATTCCCGTTTCTCAAACTGACGGGACAGTTGCGTTTGTGGTTTGAAAATACACAAATCATGTACTAACTTTACTGTTTGAACATTTTATAATTCCAGATTCACAAGGAAGGTATTCAAAATGGACTTGAGCAATCAGGAGATAACAAGGTACAGCAGGCACCTTATAATGCCCGAAGTCGGCATTGAGGGACAGAAGAAACTCAAAAACGCAAGGGTCCTGTGTATCGGCGCCGGAGGGCTTGGGTCTCCGCTTGCTCTCTACCTCGCGGCCGCGGGGGTCGGCACCTTGGGAATACTGGATTTCGACGTCGTGGACTTCAGCAACCTGCAAAGACAGGTGATCCACAGCGAGAAGACCGTGGGCACGCCCAAGGTGGAATCCGCGAGGGACCGCCTCCTGGAGCTTAACTCCGATACCAATATCGTTACCTATAACGAAATGCTGAATTCGGATAACGCCATGGATATCATGAAGGACTACGACGTGGTCGTTGACGGAACGGACAATTTCGCCACAAGGTATCTCACAAACGACGCCTGCGTTTTCCTAGGAATTCCGAACGTCTACGGAAGCATATTCAGGTTCGAGGGACAGGTAAGCGTGTTCGACGCGAAAAGAGGTCCCTGCTACAGGTGTCTCTATCCGGAGCCCCCTCCCCCGGGACTGGTGCCGAGCTGCGCCGAAGGAGGAGTGCTTGGAATACTGCCGGGAGTTGTGGGAACGATGCAGGCATCCGAGGTCGTGAAGCTTATAATCGGTGAGGGAGAACCTCTTATAGGGAGGCTTCTTTTCATTGATGTTCTCAATATGGAGCCGAGAATACTCAAGCTCAGAAAAGATCCCGACTGCCCCGTCTGCGGTGAGAACGCCACCGTAACCGAGCTCATAGACTATCAGGAGTTCTGCGGCATCGGCCGAGGCGAAGAGGTTGAAGAGGAAAAACCCAAGGTCGAGGAGATAACCGTTGAGGAGTTCAGCCATATTAAGGAAAACAAGTCCGATGTCGTTCTGATCGACGTAAGAGAGCCCCATGAGTACGAAATATGCAACATCGAAGGTTCAACACTGATTCCCCTTGGCGAGCTCAAGGACAGAACGGACGAACTCGACCCGCAGGATGAAATAGTCATCCACTGCCACCATGGTGGAAGAAGCATGAAGGCGGCGACTTTCCTTGCCGAGCAGGGTTTCAGCAAGGTTAAGAACCTAAAAGGCGGCATAGACGAGTGGGCCGAGAAGTACGACTCCGACATGGCCAGGTACTGAGAATCGCGGGTTTTTACCGAAAGCAGGAAAAAGCGGATGTTTTTTTCTGGGCGGAGAGGGAATCGAACCCTCACGGGCCAAAGCCCAACGGCTTTTGAGGCCGTCGCGTCTACCTATTCCGCCACCCGCCCTTTAAGATAGGGGACTATTATTCTCACTAAACCGGGATAAATCAACAGAATCACTGCGCAAGAAAGTAAAACCCTAACGCCGCTATCACTATGCAGTGATCTATGGTCCCTTCCCTTATGTATCGTTTCACTTCCTGCGAAGAAACAAGCAGGGTTTCTATGTCCTCTGTAGTGTCAAAAGACGGTTCCGAAGTCCGCTCACAGCCAGATGCAAGGAAGGTATAGCAGGAGTTTGACATAAAAGCCGGGTTCGGCCTGACGCACCCTATCTGCTCCCACTGAGTGGATGTGAAGCCCGTCTCCTCGAGCAGTTCCCTGCGCGCACATTCAACAGGACTTTCCCCAGGGTCAACCATTCCACCCGGAATCTCAAGGGTAACCTCTCCAGTGCCGTGGCGAAATTGCTTTATCAGAACTATTTCACCGACGGGCGTAACGGCGATAATGTTAACCCAGTCGGGAGCGTCCACTACGTAGAAGTCGTGGACGGCACCGTCTCTGGGAGAAACGCTGCTTTTCTTTTTCGTTGAAAAAATTTTGTAATCGTTAAGCGGAATGCTTTTTTGAAGCTTCCATTTCTTCGGCATTTCTCTAGTTTAACAAACCCGATTCTCTTGTTAAACTAGAGAAGGTTTTTCACAAACTGCGGAAAATTGTTTATGCAACTCCCGAAAAAACGACAGTTCCGTAGTGTCATTAGAACAGAAAACTGCACGGAGAGATGACCGAGTGGCCGAAGGTGCACGCCTGGAAAGCGTGTAGGGGGTTTACGCTCCCTCGTGGGTTCGAATCCCACTCTCTCCGCCATTATAAATTTCTAACTGCCTGAAAAGAAAGGATTTTCGGAGGATTGGGGAAGGGGATACCCTTTTATATCCCACAATAGAAACAGCTTGATAAAAGAATAATAAGGAGAAAAATTTATGGGATGTGAATTTTGGTCTGGCGTAATTAGTGCTGCAATAGTCGGTTTTATCACTCTTCTAGGTGTATACAAAACGCTTAAAGGACAAGAAGAACGTGATGAGAAACGCCGGAAAGATAGAAATAAAGCTGTCAAAAAAGCGTTTTACCAAGAACTCAATACACTCTGGGAAAAACTTATTAAACCAGTAGAACCTTTCTGGGTGGAGTACGAAGAAACAAGGTTTCTTGACTTCCGTTCATTTCTT
The DNA here is from genome assembly GCA_009840385.1 of Candidatus Dadabacteria bacterium. Lineage (NCBI taxonomy): Bacteria > Pseudomonadati > Thermodesulfobacteriota > Candidatus Dadabacteria > Candidatus Dadabacteria bacterium. Next base: position 178,889 of record VXNX01000005.1, on the reverse strand, counting down.
TCTCCGGATTATTTGACCATCTACCGCTCAAATGCTAATCATATCGGTCATATTGATGACCCAGAACTAAGGGATAAGATAGTGAACGTGTATATCTTGTTACAAGCTCTTATAGATGGGTTTAAGGTGAACACCGAGTTTTTGTCTGAGTATAACGAAGCAGATGATAGGTACAACGAGACAATAGCTAAGCAAACAAATCCATCAGCTTATCAATCACAATCACTCAGTGTTAAGTATGGAACAGAAGCCGCGGGATTCGAAGCATTAAGGGACCACGCCCTACAGAAACTTAAAGGATACGCACCGGAACTAAAAAAACAGTACGACGATTTTGCCGATTCAATAGAAGAACTTCTTGATATGTTAGAAAAAGATATATTAAAACAAGAACTGCCTAAACCTAAGTGGTCTTGGGAACAATAGTACGTAATTTTCTAACCTTCAATTATCAGGCCGGCCATCTCTAGGGCCCTTTCCTGATTTACTCCGGCCGCCGCTAGGCTTTGAACTGCTCAAGCTCTCCCTTTAAGGTCGGAAGCTCTAAGCTCTTGCCATTCAATAGTGATCGGAAAAAGTTTTGCCGATAGCTCGGCCTCTACTATCCTTCCCAGGGGAGCTCCCGGGACGCCGTGAAAACCATCGAGAAAACGGAAGGGTCTTTCTCGGTAAGCATACGCTCAAACCAGTGAGTCTCACTATCGGGACGGATACCGAAGGCAAGCATACGCGTTCCCTTCCTTTTCCCGAGAGCGGTACGCAACGCCGGGGCAAGCCTTTCCCCGCCGATCTCCCATTGCGCGGGCTCATCGGCAAGTATCAAATTCGGGCGCAATCCGTGGGCCCTCTTCCTATCGCTCCCGTAAACCTTGAGCCGGGAACCGGTCGCTCAGTTTACCAGTTCAAAGGTATTCTGGGAATCGAGTACCCGAAAATCCCCGTGAGTACCCAAGCTCTTGCCCATCAATTCAAGGGACGTTTTCACCGCCTGCCCGTAGATCACCGCTTGCACAAAACTCGACGCGATTACCGCAGTCTCAAACCCAGGCCTATGTAGGGGAGAATCGGGAAGCAACGCGGAGAGAGCGAGAGTCGAAGCTAATCCAGTCTTGCCACCTCCACGTCCCAAAGTGAAACCCGCCCGCATGATCCCCGGCTTGAAAGTTCCCCGTAGGAATTGCTTTTGGTATTTCAGTAAGCGGTAAGGCTCCCTGTAAAGATCGCCATCGCCAACGGGCAAGGGTTCAATATGCGTGATCAGGGCCCTTGTATCCATGCTTTACAGTGTACCGGAAAAGGGCCTCTCTTAACGGAAAGGCCCCCACAACGCCCCCCCCCATTGCGGCCAAAAATCTCGCAGGGTCCCCGAGGGATCATTTCTGGAAATCATATACAATGTTATACAACTTTGATGTTGGAGGGATACAAAAATGACGCTAGGTGAGGAATGGTACTCTAAAAAAACAATAGAGACCAAAAGGGATACAAAAATGCGACTGATGCACGCCGCGAAAGCCCATAAATTCGCATCGGCTTTGTGTGCGAGTACTTGTCACTCCTATGATATTGACCTCCTCCACACTGTTTCTTTCGAATTGACTCTGGTGTCGGTGGAGCAATCTCTACGTACTCTTTCGCTTTGGTTCTTTCCTGACTTTCCCGAGGAACTTAAGCACGATTTGTACTCTGATTACAAGAAATTGCGGGATAAGGGTCCAGGCGAAGAATGGATACGTACAAATATAGCTCCAAGAATTAACGATTGCGCTGAGACCGAAAAGATAAGTCCAATTTCCTGGGAGGAATTAATAAAGTGCCTCAAAAAACACACGTCTTCATATTTGAGCGTTAAATACTTCCGAGTGAAGGGTAAAGGGGGGAAATTGTATAATAAACCCCTCTTTACCGCACGCGAAAAACTGGTTCTCTATTGCTTTGCGGCGGCATTGATTGAGCAGAATGAGAACATGATGATAAAGGAGGCTGCCGAAAGGGCGCTTTCACTGATAGAGCACGAAACGGCAGAAGATTGAAAGCTTAAAAGAAACGGTTTATGCTTGCCATGTGTTTCTCTCTTAGTAATACCTGTATACTCTCCTATAAGATATCGCCGCTATTGATGAGAGCTCGGAAAACTGAAAAGTAGCTGACAGGGCTTTTACTTACTACCGCATAAAAGGAAGGGGGTGTTCTGGTTTCTCAAGTTGCAGCCATTTAATTTTTTTTAAGTGCTTAATTAATCTTTCTTCGTAAACTTCAAGGTCTAGAAGCACTTCGTAATAACCAAAGAACTTGTTTTTTTCGTTCAAGCGATTGATGTAATAAAATGCCCTTCTAATTAATTCTTCATCTTCATAATCAATCAAGACAGCTTTGTGACTTAGTAAATCATCAATTTGTTTATACATAACATCATAATGCGATTTTCGGACTTCACTCGCTTTATATATTACTTTTGATTTTGGATCCGGGTCGGGTGTATCCTTCGCCTCCCGAATCTTTTTTACATGGGTAGAGATAATTTTACGAAGATGTTTTTTCTGGTTTTGTTTTCTCCACCAGCTTCGAATGAGATGATATGCTCCAACGAGTACTACTAGGGGAAGACCTTGAAGCAATCCTATTTTAATCAATTCAGATGTAGATAATCCCATGTCGTAACTTCCTCCAGATAATTAGTTTCAAATTAACTTTACTCACTCGGCCGCTTATCAGTTAACCTTCCCGCCCTGTAATTCTCCCGGGCATCTATCCAGGCTTCCACGTCGGCGAGCCGCCAGCCCCGCGCCCTTGCGGAGAGCTTTACAGGCTCGGGGAATTCGTAATTATATAGATTACTCCCTTCTCTCCGCTGTTTCTTTCGAACTGATTTTTGTATCGGTAGAACAATTTCTACGTTTTCTTTTTCTTCTTCTCTTCCGCATTTTTCCCAAAAAACCTAATCACGATCTGTTAAATCTTTACGAGGAACTGCAGTACCGGAGTGCAGGCGAGGAAAGAATCTGTAAAGATATAATTCGAGAAATCAATGTCTTAGGTCAAACCAAAAACATAAGACCAATTTCTGAGGATGAGTTAATAGCTTGTCTCAAAAGACACGGCTCTTCGTATATGGACTTTAAATACTTCCATGTGGGCACAAAGGGAAAGTCGAATCGGAATAAGAGTTCCGTACTTTCAGACCGCGATCTAGATATTTTCTTCTGCTTCGCGTCGGCATTGATTTGCCTGAATACAGAAGAGATGGAAAAACGTGGCTTCGGTTTTCCGCCTATATGGCCAGTGCCGTAATCGAAAATGACAGAACGGTTGAAAGCCTTAAAGAAACGTGCCGATAGTGCATACTACATATCAGCCATTTTTCACGAGAAATAAAAACCGTGCTATGTCGACGGAAACTTTCTCCACCAGCGATGCTTTAGAAAACAAGATCATGTTATAAATCATCTTGCGAAACAGGAGCCCAGATTTGCCTAAGTGGAAGTTTAGCACGCATGTACTCAGGCAATTCAGCGTAGTTTTTGAAAAGCGCTTTCAGCAGATCATCCATCTGCCACAGACGGAGTTTGAAAAAATCGTCGTCAAGGTCCTTCCGTGCAGCTTTATTCACACCACCAATACTTACAAGCAATCCTGTCTGCGCCCCACTTTGAGAAACAGAACCTATAAGCTTGAGTACCACATCACGATTGGCTTCACCATCACTTGATTTGACCTGAACACAGATACGGTCCTCACCAAGGCCAAGAGTGCCTCCCGCGGCAAGGATATCGACTCCTCCGTCCGGTCCCGGAGGTGAAACTTTTGTCGTGTAGCCCTCGGTTTCGAGTATTTCCGCTACCAACTTGGCCAAGTCATGACCGGCAAATTGAGATTTGATCAGCGAAACAATTTGCTGATTTGCTACTTCTTCAATATCAACTTCGTATTCTTCAACATCTGATTCATCATCTACAATCTGAGTAGGAATGAGTCCTGGCTTGTCAAGAAGCGGACCTGGATCTCTTCCAGTTTCAAGAACCGCTAGCACGCGGTCAATAGCCCTGTTTCGTTTGATTTCGCAGACAGTCATAAATGCTCCAAATGAGTGGCGCAAGTCCTGCTTAAAATTATCGCGAGGTACGGATTCCTTATGCCATTTAATGGAACGCGAATTGGGAAAAATATCATTAGGGTCATCAATATAGTTGTAATCTCCAGTCACCTCACCAATTGCAATACCATCGGTAAGCTTGCGGGGCATAACCACCAAGTCACCTATCTGAATAATATTCACAAACCGGTGAAGTTGTGAAGCGTAATTCGCAATCCGATTCTTACTGCTACCGGGAAATATCTCTTCAAGCCGCCTAACAATCTCGCTACGATTCTTATTACTTAGGTCTCCGACTTCACTCCAGCCGACAAGTGCTTTGTTTTGCTCAAGGGCATCTAATTCACGCTCTCCTCGACTGCCGGAGCGAATAAGCCAGAGCCTTGGTTCTTTCTGCTTTTTAGCCACTTTTTTTCTCCAACCTCCTCTGTCGATCTAATACACGCTTTGACAAAACTATATCTGGGCAAACGATTATTCCAGACCTTGTAAAGTTTCCGTGGCCTACGTACCAATTACAAACTCAGGCGACGTATAGCAATCAATCTCAATTACTAATTATAGGGATAATGTTAGGCGTAAACAGCACCGCTTTGACGCTTTACGTCAGTCAAGATAGCAATGCTGTCCAAAATTCTAAGCTTATTTATTGATAAGCTCTATCTTGTCTTCAAGATTCGGTACAAGACACAGAAACTCAAAAGGCTCCTCGCCCTCAACTTCATACCAGTGGGGAACCCCGGCAGGAATAAAGACTACGTCATCCTTCTCGACTTCATAGACTTCGTCTCCGATCCCAATCCGCGCCTTACCACCAAGCACGTACTGCTCGTGCTCAACAGCGTTGGTATGAGCGGGGATATCGCCTCCAGGCTGCATAACAAATTTTCTCATCGCGAAATTCGGACCTTCCTCCGGACTGATGAGAACCTGCCTTGAAGTACCCTGCCCTGCTCCGATAATCGTACTCTCTACATCCCTAACTTTTTTTACGTACATAATGGTAGTGTAACACAGAAAAGACGGATTATCTTAGAAATATTTAGCGGCAATGTTGCCTTCCGCCGTGGCTATTTTACGAAAACCATCTCGTTGTCTTTATTCGGCAGAACCGACAAAATTTCAAAAGGTTCCTCTCCGTAAGCTTCATACCAGTGCGGCTCTCCGGCGGGAATAAACACCACGTCACCTTTTGCTACTTCATAGACCTGATCCCCGATTCCGACCCTTGCCCTGCCGTCAAGCACGTACTGCTCATGCTCGGAACCACTTGTATGAGCAGGAATGCCGCCCCCGGGCTCAATGACAAGCTTTCTCATAGAAAAATTCGGACCCTCCTCGGGGCCTATGAGCATCTGTCTTGAAACGCCGTTGGCCGACTCCAAGACCTCGCTTTCTATATCGTCTATTTTTTTTACATGCATGCGCTTTTACCTCCAGCTGATTCCGACTTTTGTTTATAGTATCCCATGATTCTAAATACAGATAATTTATTAAAATCGTATTTATCTTTCGTTTAATGCTGGTGAAGTCACATTAAACAGTAAACAGAACAGGAATCAAACGGGAAAAGCGTCGCAATGGAAATTCCGTCAACCGGTATATCGTATCGTTTTCCCCTGATATAAAACGAATTTCGCCACCCCGCATTTCTAAAAAATCGGTTTTTGTGTAGATTGATTAGACCGGACCGCAACGGTTCACCTGTTTGGAGAATAAATCCAGTGGCCGGGCCCGTACGACTGAGGCTTGTGAATCCCGCCAGGCCCGGAAGGGAGCAACGGTAGCAATAACCTCCGTGCGTTACGGATACCTGGTCGCTGGTTTTGATATCATGGCATACAGAGTACTCGCCCGCAAGTGGCGACCCCAGACTTTCGAAGATCTAGTCGGTCAGGAATTCCCAGCCGTAACGCTCAGAAACTCTATTGAATCCGAGAAAATAGCCCACGCCCTTCTGTTCGCCGGCCCCAGGGGAACGGGAAAAACATCTACGGCGAGAATCGTCGCGAAGGCCGTAAACTGCGAGAAAAAAGACAAGGGAAAGTACCCCTGCTCAACCGACCAGTGCTCAAGCTGCGAGGGTATATCAGAGGGAAAATCGCTTGACGTACAGGAAATCGACGCCGCCTCGCACACGGGCGTAGCCGACGTTCGCGAGATCATAGAGAGCGTAAAATACTCACCGGCTTCCGCAAGAAAGAAAGTCTACATAATCGACGAAGTGCACATGCTCTCCCAGTCGGCTTTTAATGCCCTTCTGAAAATAATGGAAGAGCCCCCAGAGCACGCGATTTTCATACTCGCTACCACGGAAGCGCACAAGGTTCCCCCGACCATAATGTCCCGCTGCCAGAGATACGACTTCAAGAAAATACCCATCGAGAAAATAAAGGAGTCGCTCGAGAAAATAACAAAGGCGGAGCGGATAAAAATCGACGCAGAAACCCTCTACCTGATCGCAAGGGAATCCGAGGGAAGCATGAGGGATTCCCTGAGCCTGCTTGACCAGCTCACGGTGTCTTTTGAAGACAAAATAACCCACAAGGACGTGATAAGCCTGCTCGGCATACCAGATAACGAGTCACTAAAAAGCATCCTTAGGTCCGTTTTCGCAAAAGAGCCCGCAAAATGCGTGGAACTTGTGCGAAACGCCGCCGCAAAGGGAATAAGCCCGAGGAGAATGGCCCAGGACATAATCTACATGTTCAGAAATCTCCTCTACCTGAAGATATGCGGCAAGGACTTTGTCTCTGATCTCTCACCGGATGAAAAAGATGAACTGGCCTCCTTGATAAAAGACGAGTCCACGGAGACCGTTGAGCTTCTTTTTAACGTAATGATTGACGGTGGAGAGAGAATACGCAGTTCCTTTTACCCGGAAATCGTGCTTGAACTCACGCTGGTCAAGATGAGCACGGTCGGAAAAGTCGAAAAAATAGACGACATTCTGAAAAGGCTTGAGATACTCTCTCCGCAAAAGTCTGGCGCGGAGAGAACTCCGGGTTCCCCGGGAAGAGAGAGAAAGGCTACGGAGCACATCCGGGAAAAACGGAAAGAAAAACCCGCAGAGAGAAAAAGCGAACAGATCAAACAACAAGACGAAGGGGGGGGACCGGAGAAGAAAACTTCACCACCTCCGACCGAGACAGAGACGGCGGGCGGCAGCCCCGGAAAACAGGAGATCGTTGACTTTGTAAACGGGAAAGACAACAAGTTTTTGGCGAAGAAACTCGCCCAAGCCCACCTGCTTGAAGTCAGCGGGAACCGGGTAAGTATAAAATTTCTTAAAAACGGCATCAACTATGAAAAAGACCTTAAAAAATCGAAAGAACTCAGAGAAATACTCAGAGAGATGCTCGGCGTCGAGAAAATAAGGCTCGAAATCGACACCGTAAACGAAGAGGGAATTAACGGAACCGGCAATGCTAAGAAAAAGCCTGATCCCGCGGAAGATGAGATAGTGAACTACGCCATCAGGCAGTTTGACGCAAGCGTGATAAAAAGAAAAAATCTAAGTTAGGGGTGAAAAAATGAAACTCGGCGGAAACATGAAAAACATCATGAAGCAGATGGGAAAGATGAAGGAGCAGATGGAGCGGCTTCAGAACGAGGCCGGAGAAAAGACCGTGGAAGCTTCTTCCGGGGGCGGAATGGTTACGGTTACGGCAAAGGCCAAGGGGGAAATATCGTCAATAGTCATAGAACCCGAAATAATAAGCGAAACCGACATCGAGATGCTCCAGGATCTTGTGACCGCCGCCGTAAACGAGGCCCTTTACAAGGGACAGGAGCTCATGAAAGACGAAGTCTCGCGCTTTACCGCCGGCATGGGACTTCCGCCAGGACTTATCTGAGATGAAAAGATCCGGCCTTCCTGAGCCGATTTCAAGACTCATAGAAGAACTATCTAAACTTCCGGGAATCGGCGAGAAAAACGCGACTCGCCTTGCATTTCACATATTCCGATCATCCGAAGGCTACGCGCGCAGCCTCGCAAGCGCGATAATCAGTACCAAATCCGACGTCAGCACGTGTCGCACGTGCTTTAATTTCACGGAGAAAGATCCGTGCGCGATTTGCGCCGACCCATCAAGAGACGGCCGCATTCTCTGCGTCGTTGAACAACCCCTCGACCTGCTCGCCATAGAGAGAAGCGGGGAGTTCCGGGGAAAATACCATGTTCTCCACGGAGTAATCTCTCCCCTGGAAGGCGTGGGCCCCGAAGATCTTCGGATAAAGGAGCTCGTTACAAAAGCTGGGCGGGATAACATAAAGGAAATAATAGTCGCGACGGGCACAAACGTAGAAGGCGAGGCAACCGCAGTCTACCTTTCAAGAACAATAAAACCGCTTGGGGTCAGAATCTCGAGAATAGCCTACGGAATACCCGTCGGCGGAGACATAGAGTTCATAGACGAACTCACGCTCGGCAAAGCGCTTCGGGACAGAAAGGAGATGTAGAGCGGCGTCTCATCCTCCGCCCGAGGCCTTTCTTGACACAACTATGGCCTCCAGAACAAGCCAGACGGCAAGAACAAGCATTATCGCCGAAAGGCTGAAAAGAAGAGTGTTGTCGAGAAAATACTTAAGGTTGAAGAATATCGAGGCCGTAGTCATGCCCACAAGGAAAACCATCGGCACAAGAGTATAGATAAACGGTTTTTTCAATCTTCTAAGATAAAGGGTTATCAGAAGCAGCGTAATTCCGGCTATGAGTTGGTTTGTCGCCCCGAAAAGAGGCCAGAGCAAGAATCCGCCTGATCCGGGTCCCTTGCCCGGGACCTGAGCGAAAAGTGCAAGCGCAAGGGGCGGTACTATGGCAAAAAAGGCCCCGATATACCTGTTCTTAAGGGCATTGATACCGTAGGCCTCTCCAAGCTCGCCTATAACAATCCTCTGTATCCTGGCCCCCGTATCAAGCGAAGTCGCCGCAAAGCTTATGACTATCACGCTTATAAGAGTGGTTCCGAGCACCTCGGGGATATGGATTGAGGTAAGAAAGGTTGAGGTTCCCATGACAAAATTCGCTATGCCGCCGCTCGATGCCGATTCCCACGAATGATAATGCTTAAGCCATTCGCTGCGTTCTATCCCGGCCGCAACCGCCAGGGTGGCTATCATGGCCAGAGTACCCTCCCCCAGCATCCCCCCGTAACCCACGAATCTTGAGTGCGACATCCTGTCAAGCTGCTTCGAGGTGGTGCCGCTTGCGACAAGGCCGTGGAATCCACTTACCGCCCCGCACGCCACGGTTATGAAAAGGAAGGGAAGCACGGGAAGTCCGTCGGCGACAAAGTTAATGGCCGGGGCTTGCATCTCAGGACGCGCTACCATTATCCCGGTTATAAGTATCGCGAGACCCACGAAAAGATGTATGCCGTTTATGTAGTCTCGCGGCTGAAGAAGCATCCACACGGGAAGAACCGAGGCCACGAAGGAGTAGACCATGAGAATGATTACCCATGTCACCACCTGGCTTCCCATAACCTCGGGAATCGTTAGGGGAAACTTGGTTCCCGCCCAGACCATGAAGTAAAGAAGCACAAGCGCGATTATCGAGGGCCAGAGGATGGACACCCCTTTTCTGTAGAAAAGAAACCCGAGTACAAGCGCTACCAGTATCTGGAAGTTCACTGGAAGAACGCTTGCGGGGAAACTGACGAAAAGAACCGAGATGGCGTAAGCGAAAACCGCTATCACGAAAAAGACCAGGAAGCAGACTATAAGAAGAAAAAGAGTTCTTCCCCGCGGGCTTATGAATATCCCGGCAAGGTCTCCGACTGATCTTCCCCTGTTTCTAGCCGAGATAACCAGAGCTCCGAAATCATGAACGGCCCCGATGAAGATCGTTCCAAACACGACCCAGATAATCGCCGGGACCCATCCCCAGAACACGGCTATGGCCGGCCCTATTATAGGCGCAGCTCCGGCTATGGACGCAAAGTGGTGCCCGAAAAGGACATGCTTGCCGGCGGGTACGTAGTCCACGCCGTCCCTCATCTGGTGAGCCGGCGTGGGTTCCCCGTCTTTTACCCCGTAGACTTTTTCGGAAATAAATTTTGAGTAATACCTGTACCCGAGCAGGTAAAGGGCTATTACTACTATCGCTATTGCGGCTGCGTTCATCCAAAACTCCCTGAAATCAGAAAATCGCAGGTTCAATCATTATAAAGAAAAAACCACGGGACAGAAACTGCACTACCCTCAACCGAAATTCTTCCGCATTAACAAAATACCCGCCTTGATTTACATAAAAAGGTTATGAAGCAAGTTGAAAAAGCAGGGGGTTCTGTTAGGTTAGAACGGTCTGTACAATCGAGATAGAGTTCAACAATTACAAGATCAGGTGCAACTCCTGAGGCGGCAAATAAGACAGGCGTCAAAACAGGTAAAAGAATTGCAGCATGTCCAAGATCTGAACCTCAGGCTAAGGCTAGAGTTAAAGGAATTCGAAAAACTTAATCCCCATGCGGTCTAACCCACTCAAAATTCAGAGAAACCGGACTTTTCGATTGCTGTGCCTTTACTTCACACTTGCCCTAGGCATGTCTGCGGAAGCTCAGGAGTCCATTACCGACGAATTTAGGGTCATGATCACAGACGGTCGTGAAGTCGTAGTGCTGCCCTCCGCGGCGACTTCTGCGCATATGCAATTGGAACTCGGTCCAATAAGCGGACGTTCGTATGAAACGACCTCGCAACGAGTTCACATCGTTTCATTTGACGGAGAGGTTTTTAGGGCCTCAACCCCTCTCGAAGGCAAATCATCGCGAATCGTCTTTGTCCCCTCTCAACGAAAGTTTGCTCAGATGCTTCCCAGTATTCGTGTCGAACTTGAGGATTACGCTAAACTGGATTTAATCTCTAAAGCAATCGGTGCCGAGAAAGCTACTTTCTTTGAAAAACTAGGCTTTTCCATTATCGACCTGCCGGATACAGTCCACCCCGTCGAGGCAATCGAACAATTGGAACAACTTCCCGAACAACCGAAAGCATCCATCCGCGTTCGCGGACCGAGAGTAAAGTGGCGATGACATCTCTCAGGTCTCTCACTTTCATATTTTTGCTGTTAGCAAGTGTGGGGTGCAGCAGTAATAACAAATCAGAACCCCCAGTGAATGTATCGCTTGTAGCGCCGACTTCCCCAAACATTCAGGAAGCTGAAAACCAAACGGTACGAGTTTTTATCTCACTCGATTCAAACACATCCACTAGATTAATGGTGCCGTTGAACTTTTCCGGTTCAGCAGAGCAAGACGCTGACTATACGGCCAGTGCCGATTCCATCATTGTGCCACCTAATGCGACATCCGCAAGCGTGGATATCGACGTATTCAGGGACTTCGATCTGGAGGGCGACGAAACCATAACTGTTAGCTTGGGTGAAATTGAAGGAAACGGTAAAGCCGGCACAATGTCCAGTATCAGTTTTACCATCATCGACGGCGAGGCAGTGACCGTCGATAAAGCCCCAAAGGAAAATGGGGCCAACCTTGTACTCCTGAACACGCAGTACATTATTACCGAAGAGTCAATTGATTTTGCGGTCGTGGTGTTGAATTTCTCGGATCAAAACGTGGCACCCACTAAATTGTTCGCAGAATGGTCAAGTGACATGGATTTTGAAACCGATGTTCATTCGCTCGGTATTGTCGATATTCCCGCATTTGTTTCCGGCGAGGAGAAGTTTCCTCAACCTTACGAATTTAGTCTGCCGTTAAGCAATCTGGCACCAAACGAAACCTACTATATTAGGGTCTATCTAGACGAGGTTCCGGAAGAAGCAATCGAGCAGATATTTGATAACGTTCTCCTGTTTGGATTTGCGACGAATGCTGAAGGGAAGGTAGTCACGCGATGTGAAGCGCCGGTGAGAGCAGCCAGCGGTACCGAGGATCCATTATTCAGAGAGCAATGGCATTTAAAAAACAGCGGACAGTCCGGATTTGCGAACAACAATGGCGTCGCAGGAGCTGATCTGCAAATGACCGAAGCCATTAGCAACGGTCAAAATGGCGACGGTGTGAAATTGGCGGTCGTCGACAGCGGACTAGAGATTTGCCATCCCGATTTGGCTGCAACCGTTGAAGAGGGCAAATCATTTAATTACGCCTTTCAAAATAGCGCAGGTTCGTTTCCCACTGATCCATTTAATCACAGCGTACTCGGGGATCACGGCACAAGTGTTGCCGGCGTAGCCGCGGCAGTGGCAAACAATGGCCTTGGAGGGCGTGGCGTGGCACCGGGCGTTAAGCTTCGAGGATTCAATCTTGGCACCACCCTCGAGGCTGATTTCGAAGCCGAACTCTTGAGCAGTTTAGGGGGAAGCAGCAGCAATCCGGATTCGGCCAGCGCGCATATATTCAATATGAGCTTCGGATCCGAGGTGCCCTCAGAAAATTCAGAAGAAGATTTTGTTAACCTCGTGAAAATGGGGACGACAGATCTTCGGTCTGGTCGAGGCGCGCTTTATGTAAAGGCGGCGGGCAATGAATTCGGCGTATGCGAAAATCCGCATCCTATCAATATCGAAATCGGATGCGTGGGTAGCAACTCGGATCCAGACCAGAATCTGCCTTATCTGATTAATGTGGGAGCGTTTAACGCTAGAGACGTCAAGTCTTCTTATTCGAGCGCAGGCGCCAATTTATGGGTCGTTGCTCCGGGTGGGGAAGATGGCGAAGAACAGCCGGCCATCATCACCACGGATCAAATTGGAGTTCATGCGGGATTTAGCAAAATTCCCGTTAATTCACTGACTACTGACCATCGATCTAACTTGGACGGTGATTACTTCGGCGGTTTTGGCGGCACTTCATCCGCAGCGCCCGCTACTTCCGGAGCTATCGCCATCCTGCTTGGCGTAAACCCTGATTTGACGTGGCGTGACGTAAAACATATCTTGGCTACTTCGGCACGAAAAATCGATCCGGACATAAAAGAAGTCCGAGCGGCTTTCAACGGCAAACCGTACATAGCGCAACATGCCTGGCAGACAAATGCCGCAGGGTACTCCTATCACAACTGGTATGGCTTTGGCGCGGTCTCCGTTGATGATGCAATCATTATGACAAACGGCTATACCCCCAACAGCCTGGGGGAATTCGTTGAATCCCGATGGTTCCCAGCGGCAGATAATTCAAACTTGTCCTTAGCCATTCCAGACGAAGACGGCGCTGGAGTCACGCATACTCTGACGGTTACAGATTTACCAAATACCGCTAACATCGAAGCCGTAATTCTGGATATCACAGTAAATCACGGATATGGCTCCGATTTAGGTGTTAAATTAACCTCTCCGAGCGGCACTGAAAGCATCGTGAATGCGCCATTCAATGTGATTCTCGACGAATTTCCCGGAATGCGGGACTGGCAATTGATGAGCAACGCGTTCTACGGAGAAAAACCTAACGGCACATGGACAATTCAAGTTGCTGATCTGGCCGCCGATCATACAGGTAGTCTGGAATCATGGCGACTTCGCTTTTACTACGGGGACCATCCCTAGAAAAGCCGCAGACTATATAGGACGAAGATGACTCGAACGGAAAGGCTATTGCTTTCTTGTCAGGTGAAATTCTTGCGCATGTGCTCGCTCACCTCATCCCACCTGCCGTAAAGAGCAGAGAGCTTCTCCTCAAGTTCGCCAAGCTGCCTTGTTTTTTCTTCCCAGTTAGTGCCTTGGGGGGAAGTCTCAGGGTTCGCAAGAAACTTTTCCGTATCCTCTTTTTCAGTCTCGCATTCTGATATTCTGCTCTCGAGATCCAAAAGGGCATTTTCCATCTGCTTTCTCGAAAGAAGCCTCCAGTTCTCCATGTTCTCTATCCCCTTTTCTCGAAGTTCCCTGTAAAGCCGGTTGCGCCGCTCGGCCTCAAGGGCCTTTGCGGTTTTTTTCTTCGGTTCGTCGTCCTGCACTTCGCCGAGCGCCTGTTCGTTACTGGATTCGCGGGCCTTTCTCTCGAGAAATTCCGAGTAATTACCGATAAATGTCTCAACCCCTCCCCCTTCCACGTACCATATCCTGTTTACGAGGCTGTCAATGAAATACCTGTCGTGGCTTATCAGCAGAAAGGTGCCGGAATACTCCTCGAGAGCGCGGCGAAGCACTTCCCTGGAAGCCATGTCAAGGTGGTTTGTGGGCTCGTCAAGAACCAGAAAATTAGAGCGGGAAACCAGAATCTTGAGAAGGGACAGGCGGCTTTTCTCGCCACCTGAGAGAACAGAAACTTTCTTGGTTATGTCAGAAGCACTGAAAAGAAACGAGCCCAGAAGCGTTCTCGCCTCGGTCTGAGAGAAAAGAGGATAAGATTCGATGAACTCTTCGTAAACCGTGTTCTGCGGATTGAGCATTTCGTCCTGGTTCTGCGCATAATAGCCGAGAGTCACGTTATGACCGAGGCGGCTTTGGCCTGAGAAGTTCTCCACGCCCGCCACCATCTTGCAGAGGGTGGTTTTTCCCTCGCCGTTTCTCCCGGTAATCGCTATCCTGTCTCCCCTCTCAACGCGAAGCGCGGGGCAGTCTCGAAAAACGATGTTTCTCGGGCCGCCGGGAGTTTCATACTCTTTTGAGAAATCGCTTATTTCGTAAACCACGCGTCCCGCGCGCTCGGGAGCGGGAAAATCAAACTCAAGGGTTCTTTGGGTCTCTGAGGGTTGCGGGACGGACTCCATTTTCTCAAGCATCTTTATCCTGCTCTGCACCTGCCTCGCCTTTGAAGCCTTGTACCTGAAACGCTCTATGAATCGGCGCTGTGCACGGAGTTTTTTCTCCTGATTCTTCGCGGTTGCCTCCGCGACAGCCGTAATCTGCTCTTTTCTCTCAAGGTAAGAAGAATAATCTCCCCGAAACTCCCTTATCGCCCCGCCGTCAAGCTCAGCTATCGTGTCAACCATGCGGTCAAGCAGGTATTTGTCGTGGGATACCAGAACCACGGTTCCGCGGTAGCTTCCAAGGTACCCTTCAAGCCACTCGATGCTTTTTATATCAAGATGATTCGTCGGCTCATCGAGAAGAAGTACGCTGGGTTCCAGAAGAAGTATCCTCGCGAGCTCAACCCGCATTTTCCAGCCGCCTGAAAGAGAAGAGACTTTCCGGGAGAGATGCTCTCCCGTAAAACCCAGTCCGAAAAGGATTTTCTCGGCTTCGTGGATGGGTTTTTCGGAGTTATCTTCACCGCTTCCGCGGTCGCTCGCACGGGCCGCCGAAAGGATCGTGAGATCGCCCGTGTGTGAATCCATTATCTGCGGAAGATAACCCACTGTTAACGCCCCCGGAACGGAAACACCCCCTTTTTCCGGTTCTAGGAGTCCCATAACGATCTCAAGCAGCGTGGTCTTGCCCGAGCCGTTTGGACCCACAAGCCCGTATTTTCTTCCTTTTTTTATGCTCCATTCAAGATTCAGGAAAAGATCCTTTCCCAAAAAAGAATGGCTTATTCCCGACAAGCTTATCATCTCGACAAAAACGAAAAGAAACCTGATACTATTTTCCGGCGATGCATGCTTAATTCACCTGTTTCGGATAATGAAGACGCAGAAAAAGCTATCTAAAAAATCGGCGGCATTCCATATATGCCGTTCAATAACCGAGGTCGAAAAAAAAGAATACGATTCCATTCAGCCCGATAACAACCCTTTTTTCGAGTTCGATTTTCTTTTCGCCCTTGAGAAATCGGGATGCGTGGGTCCGGGCACCGGATGGGAACCGCGCCATCTTCTGCTTCGCGAGGGGAAAAAGCTCGTCGGGGCGGTTACGTTCTATCTGAAAACCGATTCCTACGGCGAGTACATATTCGACTGGGAGTGGGCACGGGCATACCAAGACGCGGGACTTAGCTACTATCCTAAGGCGGTCGTTGGGGTACCGTTCACCCCGACAACCGGCCCGAGAATAATCGTGCGCGGGGACTACGATTACAAAACATGCGGGCGGGCACTTGTAGAGAAACTGGTTGAGATATGTTCCCTTAAGAGCCTCTCTTCAGTGCATTTTCTATTCGTAACGGCAGAGGAACAGGAACTGCTTTCTGACTGCGGGTTTCTCTCAAGGCTCACCCACCAGTACCACTGGCGTAACTCGGGCTACCTATGCTTCGACGACTTTCTCGGAGACCTGCGCTCGGGGAGAAGGAAACAGATAAGGAAAGAAAAACGCCGCCTCGGGGAACTGGGCATAGAGGTCGAAGTGCTCGAGAAAGAACAGATACGCCGCGAGCACATCGATTCCATATGGGAATTCTACGTCGACACCAGCTCAAGAAAATGGGGAAGCGCCTATCTTAACAGGGAATTTTTCGACCTGGTGTTTGAGACGTACAGGGAAAAGACGGTTTTGATGATCGCCCGGGCGAACGGGCGTCCTGTTGGAGGCACCATCAATTTCAGAAAAGGCGACAAGCTTTACGGAAGATACTGGGGATGCAACGTCGAGGTGCCGTATCTTCACTTTGAGTGCTGCTACTACAAACCGATAGAGTTTGCCATAAACAGCGGAATAAACGTTTTTGAAGCAGGAGCCCAAGGCGAGCACAAGTTCCTCCGCGGCTTTGAAGCGGTGCCCGTTTACAGCTCCCATCTCTTTTTCAATCCGGGGGCGCAGAGATCCATAGACAACTTCCTTCGGGGAGAAAGACCTTACATGCGCTCGCTCATCTCGGAGTACAACCGCCACTCCCCGCTTAAGCGCGCCCGCAGTGGCAAATCCCAACAAAAAATCGTATAATATATTCGCCATGTCTGAGCACGAAAACCCGACTCATACACAGGATCCCAAACAGGTCGTAAGGGAGGATATCCGCGTAAAAAGGCCGGATATGTATCTCATAGTCCTCCTGAACGACGATTACACGCCGAGGGATTTCGTAGTTTGGGTTCTGATGAAGGTGTTTTTCAAGAACGAAAACGACAGCAGGAGGATAATGCTTGAGGCTCACACGAAGGGGAAAAGCGTCGTCGACTGCTACACGTACGACATAGCTACCACGAAGGTGAAACAGGTAAAGAATCTTGCGGAAAAATACGAACATCCGCTAAAATGCATACTTGAAGTTCAGAAGGCGGACAGCTGACATGGTAGCATCTGAAGAACTCGAAAAAACCCTTTACCGGGCTTACCAGCAGGCAAAGAACCGCAAGCACGAGTTCATTACCCCGGAGCACATACTCCTTGAACTCACCAGAGACAAAGTCGCGGCGGAGGTGCTCATAGAGTGCGACGTCGACACAGAACTTCTCGCAAACGACGTAGAGGAGCACCTAACTAAAAACATATCCTCAGTCGATTCTCCCCATCTCCCGGAACCGACCTACTCCGAAGGAAGCAAGTACATCTTCAGGGTGGCTTCGATGCATGCCGAAAGCGCGGAGAGAAAGGAAATAACCGGGGCCAACATACTGGTTGCCATGTTCAGGGTTCCCGAATCGCACGCTGTGTACTTCCTTAACCGCCAGGGACTTACCCGTTTTGCCGTCGTAAAGCAGGTATCCCACGGAAAAGGCGAGAAACCCGAAGAACAGCAGGAGAGAACTCCTGGCAGCAAGGAGCAGCCGAAGGAAGCGAAAAAAACTGAGACCAAAAACCCCCTTGAGCTTTACTGCACGGACCTGATCGAAAAAGCCCGAAACGGGAATATCGACCCGCTGATAGGAAGAGAAAAAGAGGTCCAGAGGATAATCCATATTCTGGGCAAGAGAAAGAAAAACAACCCCGTGCTCGTCGGAGACGCGGGAGTGGGGAAAACGGCGATCGTGGAAGGGGTGGCTCATCGGGTCGTCTCGGGAGAAGTTCCCGAAGTCATGAAAGACCTCCAGATACACCTCCTAAACATAGGAACCCTCACGGCCGGAACAAAATACAGGGGAGACTTTGAGGAAAGACTGAATGCGGTCATAGACGAAACCAAGAAGGATCCGAACAACGTGCTCTTCATAGACGAGATCCACACGGTCATAGGCGCCGGGGCGGTTTCCGGCGGAAGCCTTGACGCGTCTAACATGCTGAAGCCCGCCCTTGCCGGAGGAGACATAAAATGCATAGGGACTACGACGCTTAAGGAGTACAGGATCATCTTCGAGAAAGACCACGCGCTTTCAAGAAGATTTCAGAGAATAAGCGTGGACGAGCCGTCGGTTGAGGACTGCGGAAAAATCCTGTTCGGACTAAAGCGCCACTACGAGAACTATCACAACGTGAAATACTCCCGGGGAGCGATAAAGGCGTGCATAGAACTCTCCGACAGATACATAATGGACAGAAAGCTTCCGGACAAGGCGATTGACATAATGGACGAGGCCGGCGCCGCGGTGAAGCTTCGCAATCCTGATCCCGAGGTAACTAGGCAGGTAAAAGTGTCCGACATGGAAAAGCTTGTGGCGAAGGTCGCTAAAATACCCACCAAGTCGGTAAAAGTCGAAGACCGAAATCTTCTCCACGGCCTCGGGGATAATCTTAAGAAATTCATCTACGCTCAGGACGAAGCCATAGATAAGCTCGTAAACGCCATACAGATGTCGCGCGCCGGCATAAGCGAGCCGGAAAAACCCGTGGGTTCTTTCATGTTCTCGGGACCAACTGGAGTCGGCAAAACGGAACTCGCGAAGAAGCTCGCGGAGCTTCTGGGAGTCGAATTCATACGTTTCGACATGAGCGAATACATGGAAAAACACACCGTCTCCCGCCTTATAGGCTCGCCGCCGGGATATGTCGGCTACGATCAGGGAGGACAGCTTACAGAAGCCATATACAAGTCTCCCCACTGCGTCCTTCTGCTCGATGAAATCGAAAAGGCGCACGAGGACATATACAACATACTGCTCCAGATAATGGATCACGCGACGCTTACGGATTCAAACGGAAGGAAGGTGGACTTCCGCCAGGTAATTGTGATTCTCACGACAAACACCGGTTCAAGGGAAAGCATGAACAGGAACGTCGGCTTTGCGAAAAAAGAGTTTGAGGACAAAAGCGGAGAAGCCATAGACAGGTATTTCTCCCCCGAATTTCGAAACAGGCTGAATGAAATCATCAGGTTTAACGCTCTTGATATAGAGATAGTAGAGAGAATAGTAGACAAGATGATCGGAGAGCTTCAGCAGAGGCTCGTCCCGAAAAAAGTAACGATCAGCCTTACGCCCGAGGCAAGACTTTTCCTCGCCCGCAGGGGCTACGATCCCCAGCTGGGCGCAAGACCCGTTCAAAGAGTAATAAACTCCGAGATAGCGGAGAAGCTTTCAAAGGAAATTCTCTTCGGAGAACTCTCAGGCGGCGGCAAGGCGATTTTCTCCGTCGAGGGGGAAAATATAGTTCTCCAGGCAGAGTCGGACTGAGCCTCTCCCGGAGCGTGCGCCGCGGCGACGCGCGGCTAGAAAACCCATGATCTCCATACGTGAAAGCGCAAACAAGATGGTTCAGTACGTTCTTCCGGAACACTCGAACAACCACGGGACCCTGCACGGGGGGATACTCATGGACTGGATCATGCTTACCGGCAGCATCACGTCCTTTAAGTTCGCAAACGGGCCAGCGGTTCTCGGAGCCACAGACAGCATAGATTTTCTTAACCCGGTAAAAATCGGGGAGATAGTAGTTCTTGAAAGCTGGGTTGAGCATGTCGGAGACTCGTCCATCGAAGTCGCGGTACGCGTGCACTCAGAAGACGGCGAGACCGACGAAAAGAAACTCATAACCCTCTCCTACATGGCCTTTGTCGCAGTAGACGAAGGCATAAAACCGAGAAAGATAGAAGCGAAGCTCGGTGCATCCAGCACTGTTGAGCGGGAACTCATAGCCCGGGCCGAGGAAAGAAAAGTGCGGAGACTTCCCGAATTAAAAAAAAGGAAAAGCAACGTCTCCAACATAGCGGACGAGACGGAAAACACGAGGCTTATTTTCAACACCACCAAGATGGTACTCCCGGAAGACGCCTTTTACGGAAAATTCATGTCCGTCGGAAAGCTCATGAAGTATATTGACGAAAGCGCAGCTATTCTGGCGAAAAGATTCGCCAAGGGAGTTCTGGTTACCGGGTCTCTTGACGATCTTTTCTTCTACTCCCCGCTTAACGTGGGAAATCTGATCGAATTCAAGGCGGGTATCACATATGTAGGGAGCAAGTCGCTTGAGCTTGCGATCAAGGTCGATTCGTATGATACCGAGTCCGGAGAATCATCCCACGCGTGCACGGCGTTTCTTACTTACGTGAGAGTTGATAAAGCCGGAAACCCCATTGCGGTCCCGGAATTCACCCCTGAGACTCCCTATGAAATCCGTCTCTGGAAAGAAGCGGAGAAAAGGAAGGAAAGAAGAAAACAGAGGGTGAAAAGAGCCAGGCGCTTCGCCGATGACTACCTTAACGAATACAAAAAAGTGAGCTCAAGATCAAAGGAAAAAAGTTGATTGTCCTCCCCGGAGGACTCAGAATCTGTTTTTTTCCCGTCCTCGGAGTAAATACGCGGGCACGGCAGGGCAAATGAGGGAAGAAAGAAAAAACCAGGCGATAGGGATCTTTGATTCGGGAATAGGAGGGCTTACTGTCTCAAAGGAGATAATGAATCTTCTTTGCGAAGAGAATATCGTGTATCTCGGTGACACAGCCCGGGTTCCCTATGGTACGAAATCCCGAAGGACCGTAAGAAAATACGTTGAAAGCACGACGAACTTCCTTCTCTCGAAAAACATAAAACTTCTGGTCGTGGCCTGTAACACGGCATCCGCGTACGCAATAGAGATGCTCAAAGAAAGCCTGGAAATTCCCGTCGTTGGAGTTGTGGAGCCTGGGGCTAAAAGAGCTTCGGAACTCACCGTCAACGGAAAAATAGGAGTCATAGGAACTCAGGCAACCATAAAAAGCGGCTCCTACGAGAAAAAACTGAGGGAGTTCTCCTCCTCTCCGATCGAGATATACTCAAAACCCTGCCCGCTTTTCGTTCCGCTGGCCGAGGAAGGATGGGAAAATGACGAGACCGCCGCTCTCGTGGCCGAGAAATATCTTGGAGACCTGAGAAAATCAGAAATAGACGTGCTGATACTCGGCTGCACCCACTACCCTCTTCTTAAAAACACTATCGCCGGAGTCATGGGCGAAGCGATAAGGCTTGTCGATTCGGCGGAAGAGACCGCAAAGCAGACTGAAAACATACTGAGGACCCAGGGACTTCTCAGAGAAAACGGCAAAGCGCGGGAAATGTCGTTTTACCTTACCGATGATTCGGAAACCTTTACATCAATCGCGTCGAGGTTTCTCGGCAAGCCCATGGAAAAAACAGAAGTTGTCGATATAGTGTGACGACTGACGCGGCTTACTCGGACAGGGCTTTTTTGAGTTCTTCTGTAAGCGGAGGAAGTACTTGGAAAAGATCTCCGCAGATTCCATAATCCGACTTCGCGAAGATCGGAGCTTCGGGATCCTTGTTTATGGAAACTATTACTTTTGATGAGCCCATGCCGGAGAAATGCTGTACTGATCCGGATATGGCAACCGCGACGTATAGAACGGGAGAGACCGCCTTTCCTGTCTGGCCGACCTGCATGTCGTAAGGACAGTATCCCGCGTCGACCGCGGCTCTTGTTGCCCCCGCAGCTGCGCCCAGCAGGTCCGCGAGATCGTATATGTGATTGAAGTTCTCCTCGCTCCCAAGACCCCTGCCCCCGGAAACCACCCTCTCGGCCTCGGTAAGCTCGGGCCGGTCAGACTCCTTGGTTTTCATCTCAAGCACTTTGATCTTTATGTCGGCATCCGTAACTCCCGTATCCTCGTTTACTAACTGTCCCGCACCGGTGGATTCCTCTTCCTTAAAGGAATTAGGTCTTACTGTGGCGATCATCGCGCTTCCATCACCGCTGAATTCCTGGGTGGATATCGCTCTGCTTGAGTGGGAATACCTCTTTATCTTCAGTCTTCCGTCATCGGTCATGCCTATGTCAACGCAGTCCATGGCAAGCCCCGAGCCCACACCCGAAGCGACCCTAGGCATGTAATCCTCCGCAAAGGCCGTGTTGCCAGAGAGCACAACCGCGGGAGAGTGTTTCTTTATAAGTTCGCAAAGGGACTTTACGTAACCGTCGGGATTAAAATCCTTGAGGTTGGGATTGTCGACCACATAGATTTTCTCCGCTCCGTAGCTTGCAAGCTCAGAAGCCTTGTCCGAAACGCCGCTTCCGAGCAGTACCGCGCAGACCGGACCCCCAAGTTTTCTTCTGGCCTCGGAAAGAACCTCAAACGTCACTTTTCTTATCTGTCCGTCAGCCTTGATATCAGCAACAACCCAGATTTCACTACTCATTTAATTCAAGCCTCCTAGCGATACTTTCTGATAAAACAATCCCGGATATCCCGGATCATATGACCTTCGCGTCATCTCTCAAAAGTTTAACGAGTTCCCTTGCGGACTCGGCAATCTCATCTCCCTTGACCGTGGTCTCGTCACTTCCCTTTATTATTCTCAGTTTTCTCTCCACCTCGGGAACCTCAAGACTCACGGTTTTTATCTTTGCCCCTGACTTACCCACTGCATCCCTTCCAATACCAAGAGAACCAAAATCCACTTCATCGAGGGAAACTACCTTCATCGGTTTTCTCTTCGCTTTCATTATGTTCGGAACTGACGCGTAGCGGGGCTCGTTCATGGCGTCTGGACAGGTTATAAGGGCCGGGAGGGAAACCTCGACGGAAACGCTTCCACCATCAATCTCTTTCTGGCAGACAAGCTTTTTCTCATCCGGCTTTACGTCAATCACTTTGCTTACAAGCGCAAGATGCGCAATTCCCAGTTCTTCGGCTATCTGTATGCCAATCTGCACGGATTCCTCGTCAATAATCTTCATCCCCGTGAAAATCAGGTCTACCCCTTCAATCTTTCCAAGTTCCGAAGCGACAAGCTTCGAAATGACTAGGGAATCCACGGTTTCCCCGAGAGCTTCATCCGAAACATGCACCGCGGAATCGGCACCCATTGCAAGCCCCTGAAGCAGTGCCTGCGAAGCGCGTTGCGGGCCCGCCGTGATCAGAATAACTTCACCCCCGTATGCTTCCTTGGTCTTAATGGCTTCCTCAACGGCGAACTCATCGTAGGGATTCATGATCCACTTCATGCCCTCTGTGTCTATGGAATCGCCGGAGGAACCGACTTTTATTCTTGCTTCAGTGTCCTGCGTCTGTGTTATAAAAACCACTATCTTCACTTGGTACTACCTCCATGCTGGACTGATTTAATCGAGATGTAAATCTTAAGGAAAAAGCAGCAGAAAAGCTGACTCTGACTCCTTGCTAAGCGTATGATTATAAATACTAGGGAGTTGCTGTCAAGGACAGGAAGCACTCCTAGAGAGAGTTGTTTCCTAGACAAAAACCGGATTTCCATTCACACTGCGTATGCCCGGAATATCTTTGTCCCAGAACTCAGGATCTCCGCTATAGATCAGTTCGATCCAGATAGCGAATATCCCAGAGTCCGTACAACGTGGGAGTTATGTCGCCAAAGACGTTTCGGACGGCACTCAGCCGTTCGGAACGTGTCGTGTAGATAAGCGGCACGTTCTCGGCCGCGATCTCCTGAGCGCGGTGGTAGAGCGCCACGCGCTTGCTACGGTCCAGTTCCTGACTGGCTCTCACGTAAAGGTCGTCAATTTCGGCCTCCCAGTCCGTCGCCGGCTGTAATTGGTTCGGATACCAAAGGTGAAAGCCCTCGCTGCTGTGCCATAAACCAATGCCGCTATGCGGGTCCGCTCCGCCAGTGAAGCCAACCACAACGGCTTCCCAGTCATAGGACTCTGTCAACCGGGAGACGAATGGTTTCCACTCGATCAGTCTGAAATCCGCCCTGATGCCGATCTCCTCGAGACCCTGTTGGATGATCATTCCAACCCTTTCACGTACACTGTTTTGGGTGTTGGTTATCATTGAGAACTCAATCGTATTGCCCGCATCGTCTTCGCGAAACCCGTCCCCGTCGACATCCATCCAACCGAGATTATCGAGAATGCGGTTGGCTTCGGCGAGGTCGTACTCGTAGCGCCGCACGTCGGGATTGTGGAAGTCACCCGCGGACGGACTGATCGAGGACCACTGCGGGGACCCGAGTCCGTGCTGTACGTCGCGGATGATCGCATCTTTGTCCACGCTGTGTGCGACAGCCTGGCGAAACTGCGTGTTCTGGAACCACTTAAGCCTGTTCGGCGGAACGTAGTTCTGCCCCGTGTCCTGATTCACGCCGGGGTTCATGTTGAAGACCAAAAATGTTGACCCAAAACCGGGACCTCTTTTGTAGATCGTGAAGTTTCCCTCCGCCTGCAGCGGTTCAAGTTCCGCGAACTCCTCACCCAGCACGCCATGAACATCTGTCTCTCCGGCCTTGAACTTGGCGAGTTCGGTCTTCAAGTCGGGAACGATAAGTTGAACGATTTTGTCCAGGTACGGCAGGCTGCGACCCTCATCATCCCTAAGCCAGTAGTTCGGGTTGCGGCGCAGGACCACGCGGTCGCCCGGGACGTAGCGCTCGATGGTAAAGGGGCCGGTGCCGACGACCTCGGTCGGGTCAGTGTCGATATTCCACACTTCGTCAAAGGTGCCACTATCCACATATTGTTCAAGAATATGCTTGGGATAGATCGCAGTACCCATGGAACGAAGGAAGGGAGCAAACGGCACCGGTAGAACGCACTGGACAGTATAGTCGTCAAGCGCCGTAACAGTCATCCTTGCTTCCGTCCAAGCGCCGGTAGTTTCATCCAGAAACCGGAAGTTAAACGCCGCAGCGGCACTTGCCCCGATCTCCTCGTTGTAAATGATGCGGTTGAAGGTGAAGTCCACGTCGTGCGCCGTAAAAGGTGCTCCGTCGTGCCACGTCACGTCCTCGCGCAGGGAGAAAGTCCATGTCAGACCGTCATCCGAATGTGTCCAGGACTCGGCTAGCGCCGGTTCAACTTGGTTGGTCAGCCACGAGGTCTCGGTTAGGCCCTCGAAGAGATACCCCAAGACACCCGACGATGCCGCGTCCTTCGCGAGGGCGAGGTTCAGGGTAATCGGTTCGGAGATAGTGGCAAACGTTAGTGTTTTTTCGTCGGAACTATCGTCCAAGCAAGCAAGCAACGACAGCACTGCAAAAGCCGCAAGGGCGACGAGAAAGACGCCGACCCGGCCACATGACTTCTGCCATCGCCTTTGTGAGTAGGCAACGCAACCCGCCCCCTCAGGTTCACGACATGAAGGATTGCCAGTGCCAATAGAATCTTGAGAATTTCGCCAGTTAAACATATCTGCTTCCTCCATCTTCAAGCTATTGATCTTATACTAAAACAAAACCCGTTACAACTTCATGCGCTTAGAGTGTTTCGAGATCAAGCTGCCCAGTTCAGTGCCAATCAGAAGCTAAGCGTTATATCAACTTTGTCAGATGCCGTTTAGACGTGAGGTCAGATGTGCAACGCCCAGAGATACTAGTGAAAACACGCTTGCCATTCGGCTCTCAGACATCTTCAGATTACTCTACTGAGCAAAAATTCTCAGCAGGGCAATTCACACCAATTAGCAGATTGCTTGACCCGTGATGTTGCCGCCATATTATGGTATAGACTTATATAAAAATGAATCGGCACGTTTTTCGATCCCAGAAAGGAGGCCCGAAGATGAAGATCGCTGTTGGAAGTGATGAAAAAAACGCTCTAACCGACGAGGTAATAGAGGAGCTTCGCAAAAGAGATATGGAAGTTGAACTCTTTGGACCTCTTGCGGACGAGAACGTCGAGTGGGCCGAAGTCGCAGAACAGGTGGCCGAGAGGGTTTCCGAAAATGAATGCGACCAGGGGATCCTGTTCTGCTCGACGGGAACAGGGGTAAGCATCGCCGCGAACAAGGTTCCCGGAATAAGGGCGGCTCTGTGCACGGACTCAAAGACGGCCGCTGGCGCGCGCATGTGGAATGACGCGAACATACTCGCCATGAGCCTGCGCCTTGTATCCCCTGACGTGGCGAAGGAAATTCTCGACGCGTGGTTCCAGAGCGAACCGGATCCCTCTGAGAAGGAAAACATAGAAAAAGTAGCCGGGATCGAATCCAAGCACCGCAACCGGGCGGACTGATCGGAAAATGGAAAGAAAAGAAGAATACAACGTCGCAATAGCCGGCGCCACGGGTGCCGTGGGACAGGAAATGATGCAGATACTCGAGGAGAGAAATTTTCCCGTGGGAGAACTGCGCCTTCTCGCCTCCGAGCGCTCCCGAGGGAGAAAATACAGTTTTTGCGGAAGAGAGATAACCGTTTCAGTACTGGGCGAGGACTCCTTTCGTGGCATAGACATAGCTCTTTTCTCCGCAGGCTCCGAGAGAAGCAGAAAATACGCAGACTGCGCCGTCGCGAGCGGAGCGGTGGTTATTGACAACAGTTCGGCGTTTCGGATGGATCCCGAGATTCCCTTGGTAATACCCGAGATAAACCCCCAAGCAGCCGCGCTTCACGAAAAGAAAGGTATAGTTGCCAACCCCAACTGTACGACCGCGGTAGCCATTATGGCGATTAAGCCCATTCATGACGTATCAAGAATAAAAAGGGTGGTGGCGACGAGTTTTCAGGCGGTCTCGGGAGCGGGAGCCGGTGGAATAGCGGAACTCGAAAGCCAGGTGCGAAGCTGGTCTGAGAGCGAAGAGCCCCCGCAGGAAACAAACACGTTTCCCCACCAGATAGCCTTTAACGTGATTCCGCACATAGACTCTTTTACGGAAAGCGGCTACACAAAAGAAGAAATGAAGCTTCACAACGAAACGCGCAAGATACTGGGCGATGATTCCATAGTCCTCACGGCGACGACCGTTAGGGTTCCGGTTTTCCGGTCCCACTCGGTCTCGCTTAACCTGGAAACGGAAGAAAAAGTCACTGTGGAAGAGGCAAAGGAGGCCATAAGGAATTTCCCCGGGGTCTCGCTCGTTGACGACCCGGAAAACTTCGACTACCCGATGCCTGTTGAAAGTTCTGGGAAAGACGACTGCTTTGTCGGAAGAATCAGGGAGGATTACACGGTCAAAAACGGTCTTTCCCTGTGGGTGAGCGGAGACCAATTAAGGAAGGGTGCGGCTCTTAACGCAGTGCAGATAGCGGAGCTTCTGGTTAGAAACCATGTCTGAAACAGGTATTTTGAAAAAGCTTTCGGATTTTTTTCTCGCACCGCCGAAGATCGACTCCGATGAACTCAGGGAGCTGCTCGGGGAAGACGATTCCGTGCTGCTCACGGTCCAAGCCCTCAGTTGCACGTACAAGCCGAGGGCCTGGGTAGACAGAAACACTTTTTTCAGAAGCATCCTGATGCTTACGAAAAAGAGGGTCCTGATACTTAAAAACAGTTCCAAAGTGAACGTTCTTCGGGACATAGAGCTTGACACCATAACGCATCACAAGTTCGGTTCCACCAGAAGTAAAGGACTCAAGCTTGAAATAAAAACAGTCGACGCGGAAGACTCAATAATGTTTCATCAGCAGTACAGAAAAGAGTATGAAGAGCTTTCCGGCAAATTCGAAGAGGCAATGGCGCAGGCTCTTGAACTTTCCGCGGGAGGTGGAGAAACTCTTTTCTGCATGCATTGCGGGGTAAAAATTCCCGCGGCAAGCGTCTTCTGTTCTTCCTGCGGGAAGAAAGTTAGAGTATAGCCTCTTGGGACGGAGAAGAAATTGATACGCGGTTCTATAGTAGCGATAGTAACGCCGTTTAAAGACGGCGCCGTTGACTACGGGCGGCTCGAAGAGTTAATAGAGTTCCACATAGAGAGCGGAACTCACGGTATAGTTCCGGTCGGAACCACCGGGGAATCCCCCACCCTGTCTCACGCAGAGCACGAAGAAGTAATAAAATTCACCGTGGATACCGTAAAGGAAAGGATTCCCGTGGTCGCGGGCACGGGATCAAACAGCACCGAGGAAGCCTTGCGACTCACCAAATTCGCAGAAAAGGCCGGTGCGGATGCGGCCCTGGTGGTGACCCCTTACTACAACAAGCCCACCCAGGAAGGCATCTATCGCCATTTCCGCACCATTGCCGACGAGACTTCTGTTCCCCTGATACTCTACAACGTGCCTAGCCGTACGGTCGTAAACATAGAACCGGAAACCATGGAGAGACTCTTTTTCGACTGCGAGAGCATAATCGGCATCAAGGAAGCCTCAGGCTCGCTTGAGCAGGCAAGCAGAATCATTTTTCTCTGCGGAGAGGACTTGGTCCTTCTCTCGGGAGACGACGCGGTCAACTATCCTCTTCTAGCAGTCGGGGGCAAGGGGTTTATAAGCGTAACGGCGAACATAGCCCCCACGGACGTATCGGAAATGTACAATTCTTTTGCCAAGGGGGAATTTGAGAAGGCTAAGGAGCTTCACTATCGCCTTCTTCCGCTTAGCAGAGTTCTCTTCGTGGAATCAAACCCGATACCCGTAAAGGCCGCCTTGGCTGTCATGGGAAAAATCGGCCCCGAGATAAGAGCCCCGCTTTATGAGCTTTCTGGAGAAAATCTCGAAAAACTGGAAAGGGAACTTAAAAGCTACGGGATTACTTAACACGAAAATTGCCTGATTCAGACTGTCTTCTAGATACTGAGAGTGGAATTTCAATATCCGGGAGGATCATGGCCGGCGTCGACGAAGCCGGAAGAGGATGTCTTGCGGGGCCGGTAGTCGCAGCCGCCGTCATACTCGATGAAAACCGGCCGATTCACGGACTCAGGGATTCCAAGGCGCTTTCCGAGAAAAAGCGCAACGAGCTCTTTCAGGAAATCCAAGAAAAAGCCCTTGCCTGCTCGGTCGGCATGACCG
This sequence comes from Candidatus Dadabacteria bacterium, assembly GCA_009840385.1. Lineage (NCBI taxonomy): Bacteria > Pseudomonadati > Thermodesulfobacteriota > Candidatus Dadabacteria > Candidatus Dadabacteria bacterium. Next base: position 150,010 of record VXNX01000005.1, on the reverse strand, counting down.
GAGCCGAGGAGATCGACCGCATAAATATTCTGCGGGCAGCGCTTCTCGCGATGGAAGAAGCCGTTTTGATGTTGCGAAAAAAACCGGACTGCGTCCTCATAGACGGCAACGCGAAGACTTCCCTTCCGATCGAGCAAAGGACGATAGTAAAGGGCGACTCAAAGTGTGCCTCCATAGCGGCCGCTTCAATTGTCGCTAAAGTCACAAGAGACCGCATCATGACCGAGGTGGAAAGGGAATATCCCGGATACGGGTTTTCCCGTCACAAAGGATATCCCACGAAAGAACATCTTAGCGCCCTGAGAAATCTTGGGCCCTGCCCCATACATAGAAAATCCTTTAAAGGTGTCTTATAACTGATTGACATAATTATATCTTGACTTTTTCCTGCTGTTGAAATGTAATATAAGTATGTCTGGAATGCTTTCAGATCTGTCTTTGCCGGACAAGCTTTATTTCAAGATAGGAGAAGTAAGCGAGATCATAGGAGTAAAGCCCTATGTCCTGCGATACTGGGAGACCGAGTTCAAAGAGGTACAACCTATCAGAAGGAAGTCCCAGAGACTTTACGACAAGGACACAATTTATCTCTTCCACAAGATAAAGCACCTGCTCCACGATCAGAAATTCACCATAGCCGGAGTGCAGAAGAGACTTAAGGACGAAAAAAGCGGAAGCGGCAGTATATCCCCCCTCTACTCGGACAAAGCGCTGTTGCGGGAAATTCTAAATGAGTTAAAATCCCTGAGAAAGGATCTCTAAACGGGCCACACCGTGTCCCGTTCGCTTCCGATCCGGCTTCTATTCATACGGGGTGTGGCGCAGTTGGTAGCGCACCGGTCTGGGGGACCGGGGGTCACCGGTTCAAGTCCGGTCACCCCGACCAAATCAAATTCGCAAGTCTGGTTTTAAGGCAAACTCCGTTGTTTTTGCGACTTTCTCTCCACACCGAGACCCTCTGTTGCGAGAAATCCCTGATGGGTTAAAATCTAGCCGGAACTTTATTATTCGGGGTGTAGCGCAGCTTGGTAGCGCACCGGCTTCGGGAGCCGGGGGTCACCGGTTCGAATCCGGTCACCCCGACCATTCCCAGAGATGAAAGCCAAAATACTGCTCTCAAACGATGACGGGGTGAACTCAGAAGGCCTAAAAGCCCTTGGAGACGCCCTATCTCACCTTGGAGAGGTCTACACCGTGGCCCCTGACCGCGACCAGAGCGCTTCAAGCCACTCGCTCAACCTCATGAGACCTCTTAGAATTGAGGAAATCTCAGAAAGAGTATTCTCCGTGGACGGAACTCCCACAGACTGCATTAATCTCGCCGTAAACGGAATTCTGGGTGAAAAGAAACCCGACTTGGTAGTATCCGGAATAAACATGGCCGCCAACTTGGGAGATGACATAACCTATTCGGGAACCGTAAGCGCCGCCATAGAGGCGACCCTCATGAAGATCCCCGCCATAGCGGTGTCGCTTGCGGCAAAAAAGGATTTTCTGTTCTCAACCGCCGCTCATTACTCAAGAGTTGCAGCGGAATTCGTCCTTAAAGCCGGTCTCCCAGAGAACACCCTGCTAAACGTTAACGTGCCTAACCTCCCGCTTGAAGAGATAAAGGGAATCCGGGTTACGCGCCAGGGTAAAAGGGTTTACGAGGCTCCCATAGTGGAGAACACGGACCCCAGGGGAAAGAAATACTACTGGATAGGCGGAAATGAACTTGATTCCCTTAGAATTGAAAACTCAGACATAGTGTCCGTCCTTGAAGGCTACGTGTCCATAACTCCCATAAAGCTTGATATGACTGATTACGGGTTCCTCGAAAAACTCAGAGAAAAATTAGAAAATCATGCTTAAGAGTCTCTATGACTGGATTTTAGGCTGGGCGGACAGAAAGCATGGTCCATGGGCGCTTTCTCTCGTCTCCTTCACGGAAGCATCTTTTTTCCCCATACCTCCAGACCCGCTTCTTATGGCGCTCTGTCTCGGGAACCCCAAAAAATCATATCGTTTCGCTCTTTACTGCTCCGTCTTCTCAATACTGGGAGCTGCAGCGGGGTATCTGATAGGATACTGGGTGTGGGAGCTTGTCGGCGGTTTCTTTCTCTCTCACATAATAACCTCGGAGACGTTCACTATCGTAAGCGACAAATATTCGGAAAACGCGTTTGAAGCCGTTTTGGCCGCGGCCTTCACCCCCATACCTTTTAAGGCGTTTACCGTGACGGCGGGAGTGTTCAAGGTCGATTTTCCAACCTTTATAACCGCCTGTGCGATCGGAAGAACGGCCAGATTCGCGATAATTGCCGCTCTTCTCTCCGTTTTCGGAGCAAGGGTGAAATTGCTTATCGATAAATATTTCAACATATTTACGGTTATATTCTTCATACTGCTTTTGGTTGGGGTATTGCTTCTAAAAAAACTGGGCTGAGGTGCCTGGCAAAGGCTTTGCGGACATGCGGACACAGAAAGCGATTTGTTGGCACGTAACTTGCGGCATAAAAACATATTATGAGCACTAGAAAGGTTGTTTTAATTCCCGGGGACGGTATCGGTCCGGAAATCACCGAGGCAACGAAAAATGTCATCGCGGCTTCCGGAGCCAAGATCGAATGGGTCGTAAGAAGGGCCGGAGTCTCGGCTATCGAAAAATACGGAGAGACCCTGCCGGAAGTTACTCTTGAGGCCATAAGGGAACATAAAGTTGCGCTTAAGGGCCCGTGCATGACGCCCATAGGAGAGGGGTTTTCATCGGTAAACGTGGAACTCAGAAAAAAACTTGACCTCTACGCGGCCGTAAGACCGGTGCGGAGCATTGAAGGCGTGAGGACCAGATTCTCCGACGTGAACATAGTTATTGTACGCGAGAACACAGAAGGTCTTTACAGCGGCGTTGAGAACACCGTCTCTCCCGGAGTCGTGATGAGCATGAAGGTCGCAACCGAGAGGGCATGCGAGAGAATCGCCAGATGGGGGTTTGAATACGCCACGAGAAGAAACAGGAAAAAGGTGACGGTATTTCACAAGGCCAACATAATGAAGATTACGGACGGTCTTTTTATAAGAAAGGCAAGAGAGACAAGCGAACGGTACCCGGATATCGAGTATGAAGAATATATCATAGACGCGGGATGCATGAGACTGGTTCAGGACCCGAGCCAGTTCGACACCCTGCTGCTTGAAAATCTCTACGGCGACGTGATGAGCGATCTCTGCGCCGGTCTTGTCGGAGGACTAGGCGTGGTTCCCGGCGCCAACATAAGCGATGAATATTCAGTCTTTGAAGCGGTGCACGGTTCGGCACCCGATATAGCGGGACTCGAAATAGCGAATCCGCTTGCCCTCATAATGTCAGGGGTAATGATGCTAAGACACCTAGCCGACTCAGAGGGAAGAGAGAATATGAGAGAAGCTGCCGACAAAATAAAAACAGCTTACAATATAGCACTTTCAAACGGCGATGCGACCCAAGATCTGGGAGGCGACCTGAAAACAGCTGATTTTGCCAGGGTTCTTATACAGAATATACTGAAAATATAAACAGGGCACGGCAAAACACTGGTAATCCCCGATGAACAGGAACAAAAAAGTCCCTTTTCCGGTTTTTCTTCTGATCTCAACCGTTCTGAATTTCGTGCTGATTCAGCTTCTCTTCGCGAAGATTCTACCCGACCCCGAAAGTCTTAAATCCCAGCTTGAGAGAACATACATAGAACTTATCGAGATACCCGTTACCGAAGAGACCGAACCCCCCGATAAACCGGCAAGACTCGCCGATAAATCTCACAAGGCGAAAAAAGAAACTACGATAGACGACACTACAAAACTCTCAAGGTCCGTCCCCCGGCCAACGAAGAAAAGCACGCCTCAGAGAAAACCCGCAGGGGCAGTTCAACCTGGAGAGCACGAAAAAAGCACGGAGAGATTCTCTCCTGAAAAAGACCGGGTCGCCATGATACCCGAAGGAGAAAGAAACAAACCGGAAAAAAGAAAAGCGGCCCCCAAAGAACTGTCGAGAAACATCCCCGGTTCTTCCGCTTCGCAAATGGTAAACCCGAGAATAACGGATGTCCCCTTTGACTACAATACCGAAGAGCAGCTTCTCGGGACCAAAAACGTTGAAAAGGAGATTACCGTTGATCTCAACACAACGGAATACAAATACATTTCCTATTTCACGAAGCTGAAAGAGAGGATCTACCAAGTCTGGAAGTATCCGAAGGAGTCGCAGATAAGAAGGGAGCAGGGAAATCTCCGGATCGTCTTCACGCTCAGAAAAGACGGATACCTTGAAAGCGTGAGGATAATCGAGTCTTCGGGTTTCGAGAATCTGGACAGGGAAGTGCTCCGGACAATAAGGGTGGCTTCCCCATACAATCCCTTTCCTGAAAGCTGGGATGAAGAGAAGCTAAAAATACCCGCCACTTTCGATTACAAGCTTCCGAGGTGGGTAAGAAGATATTACAACTGAATCCGTGCCCTCAGAGAATGCTGACCTTCTCCCCCGGGACATCCAGTTCTTTTATCTCGCCGATAAGATAAGCCGTCTCCGAGAGGTCCCCAGCGAGGGAGATAGCTTCTCCGGCCTGCCCCTTGGGCAGTACCGCGATCATTCCTATCCCGCAGTTAAACGTCGAGTACATCTCTTCACAACTTATGTTCCCGGTTTTCATTATCAGGTCAAAAACCGGAGGACCCGGCCAGCTTTGGCCTTGGATCTCCGCGAAAAGTCCGTCGGGAATGACCCTTGAGAGGTTCCCCGGAATCCCGCCCCCCGTTACGTGGGCAAGGGCTTTTACGTCAAACTCTTCGCAGAGCCTGAGTACGGCCTTTGAGTATATGGCCGTGGGTGTGAGAAGCTCCTCTCCGAGTGTCCTTGAGAGACCCGGGGGTTTTGAATCCAGTGAGTAGTCTCCGATGTCAAAAAGCACCTTTCTAGCAAGCGAATAGCCGTTTGAATGAAGACCGCTTGAAGCAAGCCCGATAACCGAGTCGCCGGGCCCTACCCGGCCACCGTCAATGTAGTGACCCTTCTCCACTACTCCCACGCAGAATCCCGCCAGATCAAACTCCCCCTGGGCGTAAAATTCCGGCATCTCGGCCGTCTCGCCTCCCATAAGCACACATCCCGCCTGAATACATCCTTGGCAGATACCCTCCACCACCTCAGCCGCCTGTTGGGAGTCAAGCTTGGATGTAGCCAGGTAGTCGAGAAAAAACAAGGGTCTCGCGCCGCACGTAACCACGTCGTTAACACTCATAGCGACGAGGTCTATGCCTATCGTATCAAATTTGCGAGCCGAAAAAGCTGTCTTGAGCTTCGTGCCGACACCGTCTGTGGCGGATACCAGCAGGGGCTCCCGGAAAGCGCCCGCATCAAACGGAAACGCGCCCGCAAACCCCCCGAGAGGGCTTACTTTCGTCCCGCCGTAGGTCGACTCGACAAGAGGTTTTATAAGCCGCACGAACCTTTCCCCTTCCTCTACGTCAACACCGGCGCTTTTATAAGTGATTTTTTCCGACACGAAAAAAAAGAGGCCGTCTGTTAATTGACGACCTTCATGGACAAGACAGACACCGTCTCGACGGGAACATCCCCCGGCCTGGTCTGAACGGCAGCGATTTTGTCAACAACCTCAATTCCCTCAACCACTTTTCCGAACACCGCATAACCGAAATCACGCGCACCGTGGTCAAGAAAAGCATTGTCCCTGTGGTTTATAAAAAACTGCGACGTAGCGGAATTAACATCGGCGGTTCTGGCCATCGCGATGGTGCCACGGTCATTTTTAAGGCCGTTATCAGCCTCGTTTTTTATCGGGGCCTTGGTCGGCTTCTGCTTCATGTCCGCGGAGATGCCGCCGCCCTGTATCATGAAATTATTTATAACCCTGTGAAATATGGTGCCGTCGTAAAAACCTTCTTCCACGTAGGAAAGAAAATTTGCTACGGTGATCGGCGCCTGCTCTTCATATAACTCAAGTTTTATGTCACCTAACGAAGTTGAAATCAGAACCATTGGTTTTCTCCTTTCTTTTTTACCGCTCGATTCAGCGGACGTATTTTTGTTATGCTCGGAATGAGAGTACCCATCCCCGGGAAAAGCAATAAAAGCGAAAATAAGGCATAAAGCGAAAACAGTTGCGTTTTTCATTGAAACCTCGGGATCGTAGATTTAAGAAGAAACGGAATTTCCTTATTCAAAACAGGCGGTAAGAAGTTCTCCGGGCGCTGCCGGCCTTCTTTTTCCCCGTCGCCCGTAATGATAGCATAAAGAAGCAGAACAGTGAACATCCCGCGAATTTTTATTCCTCCCTCGGGAACAAAGCGCCGTTGCCGTGTTTACAGTGCCACTGACTGAAGGGATAATTACCTGTGCGCCATCCAGGTGCGAATAACCACCAGAAGACGGAGATAAAGACCAATGGGCAGACCCGAATTCGGAGTAATGCTGAGACAGCAGAAAATAGATTTTGAAGAGATAAAGGCCACGGCGCAGTTATGCGACTCGACCGGATACGATTCCGTTTGGTTCTACGATCACGTTCTAGGCCAGGGAATAATAGGTATCGACATCTATGAACCCTGGACTCTAATGTCCGCCCTCTCGACAGTAACGAAGAACGTTAAGCTGGGAACAATGGTTCTCTGCAACCCGTTCAGACACCCTCCCCTGCTTGCCAAGATGGCCTCAACGCTTGACGTGATAAGCAACGGGCGCGTGGAATTCGCAATAGGAGCCGGATGGTTTGAAGAGGAATTTCGCGCTTACGGATACCCCTTCCCTTCAACGAAAGAAAGAATAGAGATGCTGCAAGAAGCGGTCACGATACTCAAACTGATGTGGGAGGATGAAACCGCCTCTTTTGTCGGCAAACATTACAGGGTGGAAAATGCGTTTTGCAACCCCAAGCCTGTTCAACGTCCCCACATTCCAGTATGCATAGGAGGTGCAGGGGAAAGATTCCTCTTAAGAGCAGTGGCGGAACTCGCCGATGAATGGAACTGTCCCGCAACGAGCGCAATCGATTTTGACCACAAGCACTCGATACTCCGGGGGCACTGCGAGGAAGTCGGGAGAGACATAGAAGATATAACGATATCTCAGCAGACCGTCTGCGTTCTGGTTGAGGACAGAAAAGATCTCCCCGAAAAACTCGAAAAGGCCCAGAGACGCTATGGATTCTTCGGAGACATAGAAAAACTCGGGATCGTGGGAACTCCTGAAGACTGCATAGGAAAAATCAACGCGGATCTGGAAAAGGGAATATCCAAGTATACGATTTTCTTCTCCGACGTAATGAATCCCAAGACCATAGAACTTTTCGCAAAAGAGGTAATACCGGAATTCAGATAAGAACCTCTGATACAATCTCTTCACCGATTTGTAAGCAGCCAATTCTTCAGAGTTTTACTCTTGAAACTTGAACCAAGGTGTAATAACTTAATAATTAGGGCATGAGTTTTATGAAAACGGTAACGCTATTTCTTATGTGCATTATGTTGTTCGCCGGTGGCACGGCAAACGCCTTCTCCATATGTCTGATGAATATGCACGAGGCTCCCGCCAAGATGCAGATGGACGGCGACATGGACATGCCTTGCCACAACACAGAAGAATCGCAGGACCAGAATTCAGATCAATGCGACGGTTGCAATTGCCTGCACTGCGTCCAAATGAACGCTTTACCGCTTCAAGAATCAAAAGATAATTACGGAAAAATCGCCATCGGAATTCCTGCCGGTGAGCTTTTCTCCTCCCGCCAAGTCGAAACCCCCTTCCAGCCTCCGAAACACATCTCCTGAGCAATTCGTGCGCTCGCGCGCCGCAAAGGGCTTCGCTTCGGCGTCGCCAGGCTATAATCGAGATTTTCAGGAGGAAACATGAAATCAACAGTTTTCGCTTTATGCTGCGTGGTCCTAATGGGATACGCTTCCCCGTCTCTCTCCCGTCCGGTGTCATATCCGGGCGGCTGGACGGTCATGCAGAAAAACGACAAGAACGCCCATTCTCTTCACGTTCATTATTCGCCAACGGCCAGGTATTCAGTAGGGTACAGGACCGAATACTGGCCCGGGGAGGATTGGCAGTTCCACGGCGTGCAACTTAACTATCTGGTGAAGCGCCACAACGCGCAGGCCTCGCAGGCAAACTTCTATCTTAAAGGCGGCTTGGGAGTGGCTTATGATGACCTTGGATTGCCTGACGGTAAAGCCCAACCTGCCGCATTTACCGATATCGCCCTTGACTGGGAAACTCGACGGTACTTTACGAGTTATGAGAACCGCGTCTACTACGCCGAAGACATAGCGAAGTTCTTCAGGCAGAAAGCGCGAGTGGGAATCGCCCCCTATCTCGGGGACTACGGCGATCTCCACACCTGGCTCATGCTCCAGGTTGACCACGTCACGGGAGAGAGAGACAACATCTCGTTTACGCCTTTTGTACGGTTTTTTAAGAACGAATATCTCGCTGAGGTCGGAATCAGCGACAAAGGTGGGATTTTGTTCAATTTAATAATAAGATTTTAAGGAGAAAACTATGAAAATATCAATCACCGCAATTCTTTTTATGACACTTTTTTTCGCGTTCCAAAGCTATGCGCAGCATGGAGAACACGAACATAACCATGAAGGCCAGGTGTTGGAGCTCCCTGCCGCTTCAAGCGACATGAAAAACGCCGCCTGTGAAGACATCATCAACATCAAGGCCAGCGGGCTTGTATGCGATTTCTGCGCCCGTTCCCTGGAAAAAGTCTTCCTAAAACGCGGCGATGTCGCAGGCATCAATGTTGATCTCGGCAAAGGTTCCATAGTGGTCGCTATGAAGCCCGGATCGACCATTGACGATAAGACTTTAACCAAGCTTATTACGGATTCCGGGTATAACGTGAACGCCATTCAGAGGGGGTGTGAGCATGGATAACACAAATTCCGGCTATGGAGTGAAGCAAACGCTTCTCCCCTCGCTCAGCCTGCTTACGTCCGCTGGAACGCTGGTGTGCTGCGCCCTTCCCGCATTACTGGTGACGATCGGCGCCGGCGCGGTTCTGGCGGGAATTGTAGGCACCGCGCCCTGGCTGGTTGCGTTGTCAGAATACAAGATCTGGACGTTCGGAATATCCGGCGCGATGCTTCTGATCGCCGGAGTCGCGCTTTGGAAGTCAAGAAATGCCCCCTGCCCGATTGACCCGGCGCAAGCCATGGCGTGCACCAGGCTGCGAAAGACGAGCAACTGGATATATCTGTTATCCGTGCTTCTATGGTGCGTGGGCTTTTTCTTCGCCTTTATCGCCGTGAGAGTTTTTTACTGATCTCTCTCGGGTCGCAAGATTAGGGAAACGTCGGGGAAAACCGACGTTTCCCTGGCCTGTAAGGCGCTAGGAATGTTGGTCAGGAATTCTTCTGGTCTCCGAAAGACTCAAGAACCATCTCGGCGAACTCGCCCGCGAATTCCCTTATTCTGTTCGATATACGTTCCTGCGAGGTAGCCCTTTCATATGTGTCGGCCATTCTCATCATCGTATAGTAAAAATGGTAGTTCATCTCTCCCACTTCCATTTTCTTGGTCCAAAGATCTATTACCAAGGATTCCTTTTTCTCGGCGTCCCACATGGAGAGAAAAGCAGCCTCGCAGCGCTTCTCTCCCGGTTCCTCGGATTGGGAAGCCTCCCAGAAAAGTTCCTCGGGAACATTGTCGTCCCCCAGAACTACCTTCAGCTTGATTTCGGCGTCTTTGGACATGGAAAACTCCTTACAGATGTTTTTATGAGAAACGGAAAAAACCCCGCGGAAATTATATCCGGTTTCGATTAAAGAGTCTCAAGGCATGTTCTAATGCGCCTTGCTTCTGCGCAACACAAGAGATGCGGGGATTACCAGGGAAGTTTGCCCATCAGGGGGGCTATCTTGGTACCGAAAAGCGCAACGGTCGCCACTATCCCTATGAAAGCAGCGATGCCGATAGCAACTTTCACAGCGAAAAGCAGGGTCAGTTTGTCTAGCTGTTCAGGGGTAAGTTTCATCTAATGGCCTCCTCCTTTCGACTTGCCGTCAAAGTACGGGTCGCCGAAAGGTATTACCGGGAATCTGTTTACAAACAGAAGGAATGTCGCCACGAATCCCGCTAGAAAACCAAGGGTGATCAGGAAGTGGTTGATGCCGAAAACCAGCTCGTCGGTAAGCGAAGGGATAACCAGCAGGAACTTGTCCATCCAGAGACCCGAGAAAGAAACCGTAGCGATAAAGACGACTATCGGGGTAACTATCTTGTGCGTGCGGGGCAACAGGGAGACAAAAGGAAATATGAAACAGCAGGTGAGGATAGCCCAGGCAAGCGAGCGGAAAGGCTCGTCCACCACTCTTTTTATCACAAACCCGGTCTCTTCCGGCATGTTCGCGTACCAGATCGTAAGGAGCTGGGAGAACATGAGATAAACCCAGAAAAGAGAAAAACCCTGAAGTATCTTTCCCATATCCCAGTAATGATGAAGGGAGAGGTAGTCGTCAAGCCCCAGGTAACGCTTGAGGGGAACCGAAAGTATTATCGTCGCCCCTATGGCGGCTATGAGGCTTCCAATAAAGTAGTAGGGTCCGAAAAGCGTGCTGAACCAGTGAGGATCAAGCGACATCATGAAATCCCAGGCGAAAAGGGAGAAAACAAGGGCGTAAACCACAATTACGGCGGGAGCCAGCTTCTTTAACCTGACGATTCTCTCCCTGCCATTTAGATCCTGTTCTATGGATGTTTTAAGGTAGAAGTAATTCAGAACGAGAAGGATCGCGAAACCTATTACGTTTCTCGCCATCACGAAATTTATGTTAAGCCATATGTCCTTGGGGCTGTGGTAGTGATGATGCGCGTAAGGAAGAATAAACTCCTTTCCGATGAAAAGAACCAGCAGGAGCACCAGAGAGACTATCGTGAAGCTGGCAAAACCCTCGCTTATGCGAAGAAGCCCCCTGCCCCACCTGGCGTTGGTTATCCTGAGTATGCAGGAGAAAACAAGTCCGCCCTGCGCGACTCCCGTCCAGAAAAGAAAATTCACCAGGAAAAGCTGCCAGACCTGCTCGGCGTTCTCCCCCTTGGCGTTAACGACGAAAGCTCCCGCTCCCACAACCGCAAGAGCGACGAAGACCATGAACACCCATCCGGGTATCTGGTTTCTCTTCGCGAGTATCTCCTGATTTACGGCCTGATCCATTGTTTTATTGATTCTCCTTGGCAGAACCCGGGTTCTGAAGTTTCCTTACGTAATTGACCACGTGCCAAGCATCCTGCTCCGATATGTTCTCGCTGTAAGGAGGCATCATCACTTTGCCCCCGTAGCGTATATAGGCGTAGATATAGCCGTCGCTTCTCTGACTTACAGCCGGCGTGGTAAGGTTAACGGGATAAAAACCGAGTCCTTTCTTTATTATGATTCCGTCTCCCAATCCCCCCGGACCGTGGCACACGGCGCACTGCTCCTTGAAAACCTTCGCTCCCCTGGCAAACGACTCTTCGCTTTGCGGGACCGGCCCTTTTTCTATCAATTCGACGCTGTTTCTGTCTTCAAGCTTTGTCTTCTTCCCGTCGGTGGAGATCGAGTTGCGCGGGAAGAGCACGGGCTCCTCATAGGGCTGAATCGAGTCCTGGGACCACATGTCCCAAGACCACGGAAGCGAATGGGCGGAAGAAAGGGAGAGTGTTACCGCAAAAACGAGCGTCGCACACACCTTCAATCCCCCGAGGAAATTGAAAAACCGGGTTTCTCCCGAAACTGTCCGAAAGAACTCTCTATGCCTCATCAAACTTGATCTCTTCAGCTCCCGTAGAATTTAATATCGCTTCGACGGCCCCTATTTTCTCCTTTTCGCATACAACCGCGATGCCGAACTTATCATCAGAGAAACGCTCGTCATAGAGCCTTATCGGGGTTCTTTTTCTTATGAGGGAATTTATTATCAGCCCCAGAAAGGTTGAAAGCGCGCCGAAAAGCACCGTAAGCTCAAAAACAATCACCATGTAGGGAATTATGGAGACTATGGGCTTTGCGCTCACGGCTATGGGCCACGAACTTGAAGTCAGAACCGTAAAGCCGATTCCGCAGGTCGCCCCCAGCAGGCCTCCGAAGAGGGTGAAAAACCGCACCGGGCTCTCCGGCAGATCAATCGCCTCCTCAATCTCGTGGCTCGGGAACGGGGAAAACACCCTCATGTTGCGGTAACCCGCCTCCTTGAGTTTTTCCACGGCCGAAAGAACCGAATCCTGATATGAGTAAATTCCGACTACGCCCTGATCCATCTCTCTCTAACCTCCCTTCTTCTTCGGCACCGGAAGTATTTCCTTCATCTCCGCTATGGAGACTGCCGGCAGAGTCTTCACGAACAGCAAGAAGAACATGAAGAACCACGCAAAACTTCCGATCGTTATGCCGGCCTCGACAAACGATATCTTGTATATGCCCCACGAGCCAGGGTGAAAATCTCTCGAAAGCGATATGACGATGATGTTGAACCGCTCAAACCACATCCCTATGTTTATCAGTATGGAGATGACGAAAAGGGCCTTTATGTTCTTCCTTACCTTCTCCCACCAAAGCACTATCGGAACTACGCAGTTGCATACCACCATCGTCCAGTAGAAAAACGCGTACTCTCCTGTCATTCTGTACACAAACTGTCCCCACTCATAGGGACTTCCGCTGTACCACGCCATGAAAAGTTCCGCCGCATAGGCATAGGTGACTATGCAGGAGGTCAGGATTATGAGCTTCGCCATGCCGTCGTAGTTATCAAGCGTTATGTAGTCCTCGAGGTGGAAAATCTTCCTTATCGGTATGGTAAGCGTTATAACCATCGCGAGTCCCGAGAAGATGGCTCCCGCGACGAAATACGGAGGGAATATGGTGGTGTGCCACCCGGGAACGTTACCCATGGCGAAGTCCCAGGACACTACGCTGTGAACCGAGAGAACAAGCGGCGTGGCGAGGGCCGCGAAATAAAGATACGCCCTAGTGTAGTGAAGCCATTCCCTGTTCGAGCCTTTCCATCCGAAGGAAAGAATCGAGTATATGATTTTTCTCGGAGTTTCCTTCACCTTGTCCCTTATAGCCGCGATGTCGGGAATCATTCCAACCACGAAGAACACCGAACTCACCGTAAGATAGGTGCCTACCGCGAATACGTCCCAGACAAGCGGGGACTTGAAGTTTATCCACAGCTCCCTTGAATTCGGATAGGGTATGAGCCACAGGAAGTTCCATGGTCTTCCGAGGTGGATTATGGGAAAGAGTCCAGCCGTTAGAACCGCGAAAACCGTCATGGCCTCGGCGATTCTGTATATGGACATCCTGAACCTCGCGCGGAACAGGTAAAGTATGGCCGAGATGAGGGTTCCCGAGTGCGCTATTCCGACCCAGAAAACGAAATCGGTTATGTAGACTCCCCAGAAGACCGGGTGACGGTAGCCAGCAACTCCAAGTCCCGTAGCCACCTGGTAGAAAAAGCACGTGACACCGAGTCCCACAAGCGCCACCGTGGGAAGAAAAAGCGCCCACCACTTCGCAGACGGCTTATCTACCATCCTGACTACGTCTTCGGTTATTCTCGCGTAAGTTAAAGGCGTCTGCTGCGTCTGGCTCATCACACTCTTTCCTGTTTGACTTTCTTAAGATAGGTAATCGCGGGCTTGGTGTTTACCACTTCCAGAACCTTGTAGCCCCTCTCATCCTCAGAGAGCACCGACGCCTCGCTTTTCTCGTCAAGCAGGTTGCCGAACACTATGGCGTCGCTCGGACATGCCTGCTCGCAGGCCGTCATAACCTCTCTGTCGCGAAGAAGCCTTCCTTCATCCTTGGCGAGGTCCTTCCCGTAACTTATTCTCTGAACGCAGAAGGTGCATTTTTCCATGATTCCCTTCGACCTCACGGTCACGTCGGGATTAAGCTGCCAGTTAAGCGGCTCGGGGAACTTGTAGGTATACCAGTTGAATCTTCTCACCTTGTATGTGCAGTTGTTCGCGCAGTACCTGGTTCCCACGCAGCGGTTGTATATCATGCCGTTTAGCCCCTCGTGGTTGTGGTAAGTCGCGAAAACCGGACACACAGGCTCGCAAGGAGCGTTTCCGCACTGCTGGCAGAGCATGGGCAGAAATCTCACGTCAAGACTTCCGTCGCTGTTCTTCTCAAAAAATCTCTCTATGCGGATCCAGTTCATCTCGCGGCGTTTCGCTATCTGCTTCTTTCCTACGAATGGAATGTTGTTCTCCGCGGAACACGCCGTCACGCAGGCCCCGCACCCGGTACACTTGTTAAGGTCTATGGCCATTCCCCATCTGTATTTCGAGTATTCTTTTTCCGGGTAGAAATCAGGATGCTTTGAGTGCTCCGATCCATGATGGGCGCCGTTGTGACCAAGCTGGTCAAGAGCGACGGTCTTTGTTACGTGCCTCTCTCCCTGGGTCTTCGTGTACTGTGTCCTTACGAGCAGATCCCTTTTTCTAAGCGATGAAACGCTCGCCTTTGTTGAGAGCAGTGAAAGTCCCCCTGAAAGCGCGTCGGTCGCCGCCGGCAGCAGGGCAAAAGGATTGACTCCCCTTCCCTTCGCGTACCTTCCGTAGGAAGTGTGTCCTTGCCCCAGAGGAATTGCCACAGTATCAGGCCTTATTCCCTCGTAGACGAAAACCTGGACCTCAAAGCTCCCCCCGGGAACATTAACCTTCACGTAAGAACCGTCCTCAAGCCCCATTTTCGCCGCGACCGCGGGATTTATCTCAAGCCACGAATCCCACACGGAAGTGGTAAGAGCGTCGGGAAGTTCCTGAAGCCACGGCTTGTTCGCTCCCCTTCCGTCCAGAAACCTGTAGGAGGGGTAAGCGATCAGGTGGAAACTCCCTTCTCCGCTGAACTTCGGGTCACTGAACGAAACGGAACTTACCTTCGGTGAAAGAGCGACCTCGACGGGCGCGGGAGTGGTCGTTACCAAACCTTTTACGACAAGATCCTCCCAGAATTTCTCAAAGCCCGTTCCGGGAGCGATTATCGCGGCCCTTTCCTTCCAGGCACCTCTCAGATAGTCGTAGTATTTTTTCTCGGCAAATGCATTTTTAAGCGCCTCGACGTTCTTTGAAACCGATATAAGCGTATCTCCCGCGGATTTGGTATTGAAAACGGGTCTCATAACGGGCTGAACGATGCCGGTCACGCTTTTTTTCGGGCTGTAGTCGCCCCAGCTTTCAAAATTAGTGCTTTCGGGAAGGACTAGGTGCGCTTTCTCGGAAGTTTCGTCAAGAAACGCGGAGAGACTCACGATAAACGGCACCTTTTCAAGCGCCTCGGCAACTTTCAGCTCTCCCGGAAGCGTGAAAACCGGGTTCACGTTATGAACGATGAGAATCTCCACCTTGCCCGACCTCATCTCTTCCACGAGCTTCTTCATATCGCCGAAAGTGTTCGCTCCCGAGATTGAGAGCGGATCTGAGAAATCAACCGTCTCGCCGATGTTTCCGGCAAGGTAGTTCAGTATGTTCACGGCAACCATGGTCTCGGTGGCGTTCGATCCGGTGTTGGCGGCACCACCTCCTATCGCGAGGCTCTTAGAAGCTGTGAAGTCGCGGGCGATTTTCTCTATCGTGTCTGCGGACACTTCGGTGAGCGCTGCGACTTTCTCGGGTGTGTATCCGGAGACCATTTTCGCTACAGGCCCGGCGGCAACCTTGTTAAGGCCCTTTGAGATCATCACGTTGGCGATCCCGAGAGCAAGGTACTGCTCGGTACCCGGCTTTGCCGCGATCCATGTGTCGGCGTTTGAAGCGGTCATTCCGGAGCGCGGTTCTATATGGACTATCTGGCCGGTTTTTCCATGATCTATGTCTCTTAGCTTTGAATGTCCAATGGAGTTTGAAACCGTGGAAAGCCACGTCTCAAGATAATCAGCCCCGAAGGAGAGAAGATAGTCCGCTTTGTCTATCCTGTAGGAAGGAATTTCGTCTCTTCCGAAAACTATTGAGTTTGCTTTTCTGATGGGTTCGTGGGAAAAAGTCTCGTAAACGTAATGCTTTCCCCTCAGGGGTTTTAGGAACTCAGCCACGAACTTTGAGTAAGTTCCCGATATGTCATTGCTCAGATAGACGATCTTTCCCGAGCCGAGAGAATTTAATTTCTCTGCGAGTATTTCCTCGCCCCGCTGCCAGCCTGCGGCTTCGAATCTTTGGGTTTCAGGGTTGCGTACAAGCGGCGAGCGTACTCTGTCGGGATTGTAAAGACCCTGAAGAGACGCCTGACCCACGGCGCACGTCTTGCCCATGTTTATCGGGCTCTCAGGGTTGCCTTCAACCTTTATGGCCCGGCCCTCGCGGTTTTTCACCACAAGACCGCAGCCGGAAGAACACTCCCTGCAGGTCGTTGTGTAGAACTTCGGCACTCCGGGAATAACGTTTTCAGGAGGAATAACATAAGGAATTATCTGCTCGACGGGTTCCGAACAGCTTCCGGCAACTGCGGCCGTACCGCCCACCACTCCGAGCACCTTCAGAAAATCCCTTCTTTTCATACCCTCTTTTCCTTTCTTTTCTTTCCGAGACATATATCCCCTCCGCCCTAGTAATGGCAGGTCAGACAATCCTTAAGCTCAGTTTTGTGCTGCTCGTCGTCAGCATTTTCCTCGTGACACGATATGCAGAACCCCATCGTAAGGTCCTTTGCCTTGTGAACCACGTCCATTTTCTCCACTTCCCCGTGACAGGTACTGCACTCAAATCCGCGCTTTATGTGCCTTTTATGGTTAAACCGCACAAACTCCGGCATTCCCGCGGAGGTCGTGCCGTACATTCCAGTAACCTTTACCCACGGTATCGGTTCCTGCCTTCGCCAGTAACCCTTTACCTTGTTTATCTCCTCTCTTATGTTGATCGTCTGCCCCCCCTGCGTTGTGTATTCAACGTCCCTTCCGGCAACATAGGAATGACATCCCATGCACTTCTGCATCGAGGGAATACCGGGATGGGGAGAAACTTCCGTGTAACTGTGGCATGTCTCACACTTTATCTTGTTGTCCCCGGCGTGTATCTTGTGGCTGAAGAGAACGGGTTGCGCGGGCCCTTTGTCCCTGCTCTCGGCGCTTTCTGCGTACAGGAAAAAGCCTGCCGATATAAACAAAGCGGTTATAGCAATACGCAGAAATCTCTGTCTCTCTCTCTTCATTTTAAGACTTGCTAAAAAACGGGTTAATCAATCAGGAAGCAGATTTGATCGGCTAGTATTATTAGCACGTTCTTGCGATCTGTCAAGCACTCGGGGGTCGCATTGGAGAAACCGCGAAATTCATAGGGAAAAAAGTCTGTAGTGAGCAGTTCCGGCCCGGAAAAATCACCATCCCGTTTTCCGAGAAAGCTCTTCCAAAAAGGCGTCCGCCGAGAAATTTCCCCCGAAAAGCGGGGAAAAACAGCTCTCCCCTGCCTCGCTGAGTTCGGAAAAGGAACCGCCCTCAACATTAAGCCCCGGAAAATGGGGCAAAACCCCCAGTATGTTCACTGAAAAAACATCCCTCAAAACGGCCGGGTTGGTCACAGAAGCCACATCCGCAGGTTCTGGAAAACCGTTTATCACGACCCCTAGCACACGGGCGTCTTTCTGCCTCGCGTACTCAAGCGAAAGAGCTATATGGTTAAGGGTGCCAAGCCCCGGACGCGCGACTATAACCATCGGAGCATCAAGATCAACAGCAAGATCAGCCATCATGTAGCTTTCGGTAACGGGCACGGAGAGACCTCCGGCGCCTTCAATAAGGGTCACGTCGTTTTGCGATATGTAATCCCGCGTATGTTCTATTATATCCTCGAGGGGAATCTCAACCCCTTCAATCGAGGCTGCGCGGTAGGGGGAAAGAGGAGTTCGCAGTCGACAGGGAGAAACCTCTGACAGCACAAAGTCCTCCCCTAAAAATCCGTAGATGAATTCAGCGTCACTCAGACCGTCAAGTTCCGTTCCCGTCTGAAACGGCTTTATTACCCCGGTCAGAAGGCCTTTTCCCCGGAGGAGGACCGCAAGTGCCGCGGTAACCGCGGTTTTACCCACTCCCGTGTCGGTGCCGGTGATGAAAACGGCTTTGGGAAGATCTTTCATCAAAATTAGCGGCGGGAAAACTACAAACCCAGCTCTTTTACCTTCTCGGCTATCTCTTCGGCGTGAGACGAGGTTTTCACCTTTTTCCAGATATGGGCTATCCTGCCTCCTTTTTCAATAAGGAAGGTGAATCTGCGGGCGGAACCGAACTTGCTTCTTGCCCCGTAGAGATCCACTATCTCCCTGCTTTTGTCGCTAAGCAGAGGGAAATTAAGCGAAAACTTGTCTCTGAAGTTCTCATGGGACTTCACCCCGTCTGTGCTTACCCCCAGGACCTGCACTCCAAGGGACGCAAGCTCCTCCTCCGCGTCGCGAAGCGAACAGGCTTCCTTCGTACAGCCTGAAGTGTTGTCCCTGGGGTAAAAGTAAAGCGCCACGGTCCCTTTTGAATAGAAGTCGCTCAGTTTTATCTTCTCAGCTCCGTAGGTCTCGGCTTCAAAATCGGGGGCATGGCTCCCTATCTCAAGATCTTTTCCCATTTCCAACCTCCTTGATCGTGCCAGCCAGCACAGTAGCGCGGATCAGAACATCCCCAGACTTTCCTTTGCCGCTTCGCTCATCTTCCCCGGATCCCAGGGAGGGTCCCACACGATCTCTATGTTCACCTCGGAAACTCCGTCAAGCTCTTCGACAAGGTACTTGGCCTCGGCAACTATCTGTGTTGCGGCGGGACATCCAGGAGATGTCATCGTCATATCGATATCCACATGGGAACCTTCTACGGCAACCCGGTAGACAAGGCCCAGATTAACTATATCTATCGGTATCTCGGGATCGTATATGTCGCCGAGCACCTCCATCACGTCACCTTCGCTGACTTCGGGTCTCTCAGTTGCCTCGCTCATCAAAGTACACCTTAAAGTAAAAATATCATTCCCCGACCTACAACTCAACACCGCATCTGGGACAGAAGATATCCGATGCTCCATATTCGTAGTATTCGCCGCAGTGAGGACAAAGCTTTACCTTGGGCCTAGTAATGAACCAGAGCGGCAAAAACAGTATCAGGATGAAGAACACGCCGAGGAACCACAAAAACGCCCTCCCAGTGGTCTTGCCCCTGTTTTTCGCGTCCGAGTAGACCCAGAAAGCTACTATAAACGCAATGGCCAGTCCAAGAAGCTCCATGATCGGTTCTCTCCCCTATCCTATTGATCTTATTGCCGCAAGCGCCGCCTCGTAATCGGGCTCGTTCACTATATCGCCTACGTATTCAACATGAGCAAGCGTGTTATCGGGACCCACAACAAAAATCGAGCGAGCAAGAAGACGGTTTTCCTTTATAAGCACCCCGTAGGCCTCGCCGAAAGAAGCGTACTGGTAATCAGATGCTGTTCTTACCCTCTCCACTCCGGCGGCCGCGCAGTAGCGGCTCTGCGCAAACGGAAGATCCATGCTCACCGTTATTATCTGTACCGAGTCCGAAAGCCCCGCGGCTTCCTCGTTGAACCTCTTTATCTGAACATCGCAGACCGGAGTGTCCACTGAAACCACGACGTTGAAAACCTTTACGTCGTCACCAAAGCTCCCAAGATCTACCTCGCTCCCAAAAGCCTCCATGCACCTGAAATCGGGAGCTTTATCGCCCTTTTTGAGCTCGGGACCGATAAGCGTGATCGGATTGCCCTTCATTTTTACAGCGTCATCTCTTTCCATTTGCCTTTTTCCTCCTTATGACCGTTTTTCTTCAATTTCAAGATTTATTTTCTTGGCCGTCACGTTCGCGTCGTAAATTGAAATCCCCGCGATAAAAAGCGTCGCAAGAGAATACCCCGCAACCAGAGTAAGGGTATCGCGGGGAACATCGCCAAGCGCCCCTGCGTCCGCAAACTGAAGGAAAATCTCAAGCGGCTCGCGGGAAAGCATGTTAACGATGATCACGAGAGCGAATATCGACACGGCCTTAGCAAACTGTCCGTTGTAAAGCTGGCCCAGTCCCGGAAAAAAAAGGGACAGCAAAACTGCCAGCCAAGGTCTTTTTCTTCCTTCTTTATTCATACTCCAAAAAGACTCCATCAGCAAAGAAACCCGCGAAGTGCCTCCCCCGGGCTCTTCGCCTTCATAAACGTCTCTCCTATAAGAAAAGTATCTATACCGAAGTCCATAAGTCCTGCCATATCCTCAACAGAGGATATGCCGCTTTCGCTTATTAGGATTTTCCCTTCGGGCACCATGCCGGAAAGTCTCTTTGACACGTCAAGCGAAACGTCAAATGTCCGAAGATCCCTGTTGTTTATGCCGATTATTTCGCTTCCCGCCAACAGGGCGGTTTCGAGTTCCTCCTCGCCGTGCACCTCCACGATGCAGTTCATCCCGAGGGAACGCGCAAGAGAAAGGTATTCCTCTATTTCCCCGCGGTCCAATACGGCAACTATTAAAAGCACGAGATCAGCTCCGTGGCGCCTTGCCTCATAAACCTGGTAGGAGTCTATGGTGAAGTCCTTTCTCAGAATCGGAAGCTCGGAGTGAGCCCTTATATCGGAGAGGTAGGAAATATCGCCCCCGAAAAACTTGCGGTCGGTAAGAACCGAAAGCGCGAAAGCTCCCGAGGCTTCATACTCCCGGGCAATAGAGAAATGGTCGAAATCATCCCTTATAACACCTTTTGAAGGAGATGCCTTTTTTATTTCCGATATTATCTTCACCCCCGGAGTCTTTGCGTGAAGGTCCAGAAAATCAATGGCCGGGGGGGTCTCCACAGCAGTTGAGGCAAGTTCTCTGAGGGGAAGTTTTTTTTTCGCTTCTTCAAGCTCTTGTTTTTTGTACGCAACTATATCGTCAAGAATCATTCGGCTGGTTCCGGTTAGTAATTTCAACGAGCATCTCAAGCTTTCCGAGCGCGGCCCCGCTTGAAAGAGATTCTTCTGCAAGCAGAAGCGCTTCCGCGAGACTAGCCACTTTGCCCGAAACGTATATGGCCGCCATCGCATTTATGAGACTTGCGTCCGTTTTCGCGCCGTTCTCCTCTCCCCTAAGCACCGAAAGAGTTATCTCGGCATTCTCGTCCGCGTTGCTGCCGCCCCCGAGTTCTTCGGGGGAACGGGTTTTCATAGCGAAGTCTTCGGGCCGCAGATCGTACTCCCTGATCTCGCCGTCGCGAAGTTCGGCCACCTTCGTGCTTCCGGTGACGGTTATTTCGTCCAGACAACCTTCACCGTGAACCACCATGACGGTTCGCGAACCGAGGTTCTTAAGCACCTCGGCGACAGGAACGAGAAGGTGCGGTGAGTACACCCCCATAAGCTGGTTTCTAACGCCCGCGGGGTTCACCACGGGACCTATCAGGTTAAAAACGGTCCTTATTCCGAGCTCTTTTCTGCACTTGGCGACATTCCTCATGGCAGGGTGATAGACGGGAGCAAAAAGAAATGCTATTCCGGCTTCTGAGAGACAATTCTGAGCTGAAGCCGGGGAGATGCCTATCTTCACACCAAGTGCTTCCAGCACATCCGCGCTTCCAACCGGGCTTGAAACCGACCTGTTGCCGTGTTTTGCGACCGTAGCTCCGGCACCAGAGACTATGAAGGCCGCGGTCGTGGATACATTAAACGTCCCGCTTCCGTCTCCGCCGGTTCCGCAGAGATCCACGGCGGTTTCCCGGTCACAGTCTATCTTTTCTGCCTTCTGCAGGAGGGCCTTGGCAACGCCGGTTATCTCGGAAACGGTTTCCCCCTTCATGCGAAGCGCCGTAAGAAAGGCGGCCATCTGGCTCTCGGGAAGTTCCCCTTCCATCATAAGATCAAAGACCGCGGTCACCTCTTTTTCCGAGAGGTCTTCACCTTCCACAAGCTTTGAAATTACTTCACTTATCATCGCTTAACTCGCCTTCTTCCATACCTTTTCCGATCTTATCGAGAATACCGTTTATAAACGCTGCGGAGGTTTCCGATCCGAACTCTTTGGCCACTTCAATCGCCTCGTTTATAGTAACAGGCAGAGGTATGTCGCTCAAGAAGACCATCTCGTAAACCGAGAGGCGCAGAATGTTTCTGTCTATCATGGACATTCTCGATACCTTCCAGTGCTCAGAGCACCTGTTAACGATGTCGTCTATGGTACCAAGATTCTCAAAAACCCCCCGGCAGAGCGCAAACGCGAATTCGAGTATTTCACCGTCCGCCGTTTCGTGATGAAATGAACAGAATGATTCGAAATCGGAGCGCAGGTCAGACGTCTTGGGGGAAACTTCGCCGGACGCCGAGTCAAACTGATAGAGAAACTGAAGGGCGGTTTTTCTTGATAGCCTTCTCTTCCCCATTTGGAAAATCTAGGAAAGCGCTTTTACGAGATTGACCATCTCAAGCGCGCTAAGTGCGGCCTCGCTCCCTCTGTTCCCGGCCTTGACCCCTGCCCTCTCAATGGCCTGCTCGGTCGTTTCCGTGGTTATTATGCCGGAGCAGACGGGCACTCCGGTCTCGAGAGCCACCGCGGATAAATCCTTTGTCACCTGCGAAGCGAGAAAATCAAAATGGGAAGTCTGTCCTCTTATTATGGCTCCGATCGCCACGACAGCGTCGTATTTTCCGGACAGGGCCGCTTTCTTCACCGCCAGGGGCACCTCGAAAGAGCCTGGCACCTTTATTACGTCTATTGACCTGTCGCTCGCGCCGTGACGAACGAGGGTGTCGATCGCTCCTTCCGTCATCGGGTTCGTAACGAAGCTGTTAACCCTGCTTGACACGATGGCGAAGCGAAATTTCCCGGCGCTCAGTTTTCCTTCTATTGTTTCAGGCATCTGCTCCCCTCTTATTTCGATATGGAAAGAATATTACCGTAATCCGAGCTTTTTCCTATGGCGGCTTCTTTTTCCCTGTAATCCGAGATGTCCACGGGAACGCTTCCAACTATCCTGAGTCCGAACCCTTCAAGTCCCTTCACCCTTACAGGGTTGTTCGTGAGAAGCCTTATGTCGCGCACTCCGAGATCCCTGAGTATCTGCGCTCCGACTCCGTAATGCCTGAGCTCCGCCTTGAGCTCCTGCCTTTCAGGAACCAGCGCAGGCGCCTCCCCTATTTTTCCGTCCGAATAGCGCGTTATCTTCTTCGCGAATCCCCCGTTGCTTGACTCCTGGTTTATGTAGACAAGAACCCCGGAACCGTTTGCCTCTATCATCTTAAGGGACTCGGTAAGTTTCGCCCTGCTGTGGCAGTAAAGCGAACCGAAAATATCGCTTATGGCGCAGTCGGAGTGTACCCTCACAAGCGTGTCATCCTCGGAACTGAGCTCCCCCTTGACAAAAGCCATGTGTTGGAGGCCATCTATTTCGTTTTCAAAAGCGATGGTTCGAAAAACCCCGTACTCGGTGGGCACTTCCGCCTCGGCCACCCTGCGAACGAAACTCTCTTTGCCTATTCTGTACCTTATGAGATCGGCGATAGTGGCGATCTTTATTCCGTACTTTTCCGAGAAAGTCATGAGGTCCTCAAGGCGCGCCATGTCACCGTTCTCCTTCATTATCTCGCAGATAACCGACGCGGGGTGAAAACCCGCTAGCCGCGATATGTCAACCGAGGCCTCGGTATGGCCGGCGCGTACAAGCACTCCGCCCTTTTTCGCTATCAGCGGAAAGATATGTCCGGGACGCACGAAATCCTCGGGTCTCGAATCTTCGGATATCGCTTGCCTTATCGTCGAGGCCCTGTCATGGGTCGATATGCCGGTTGTAACCCCTTTTTTCGCATCTATGGGAACGGTAAAGGCCGTGTGTTCGGGAGCTTCGTTGTACTCGGGCTTTATAGGCTGAAGCGCCAGGCGGTCAGCGTCTTCCTGGGTAAGGGAGAGACAGATCAGACCACGGCCGTGAGTGGCCATGAAGTTAATAGCTTCCGCGGTAGCGTTCTCCGCGGGTATTACGAAATCTCCCTCGTTTTCCCTGTCTTCGTCATCGACCAGTATTACGATTTTGCCCTGTTTTACGTCCTCAATAATTTCTTCAATTGAGTTCATTTCTCATATTCCTTCCATAGCTAAAAACGTCATAAATACAAACAGTTTCTTTAAGCAGGATATAGAATAGATGGCGTTTCTGTCAACAAACACTCGACCCCTACGTACGGAAAAGACCCACCCTCTCCTTTATCTCCTCCATGTTCTCTTCCGCTATCCGTTTTGCCCTGAGAGTCCCCTCGCGGAGTATGTCCCTAACCTCGTCCGTTCTTTTTTCGTACTGCGCCCTTTTTTCCCTGATGGGTTCAAGGAGAAGATTTATGGCGCGGGCGAGTTTCTTCTTCACCTCTACGTCCCCGACGTTTCCGGTCCTGTAGCGGTCCTTGAGGTCCTCGACCTCCGCGGCATCGTCGTTAAAAAGATCGTGGTAGATAAAAACCGGGTTGCCTTCCACCGTACCCGGTATATCGGCTCTTATTCTCTTCGGGTCCGTATACATACTTCTTACCTTTTGCTCGACTTCCTTCTCGCTGTCGCTAAGGTATATGCAGTTGTTAAGACTCTTGCTCATCTTCCTGTTTCCGTCAGTGCCCACGAGGCGCGACGCTTCGCTTATAAGCGGTTCAGGTTCCCCGAAGTAGTCGCCGTAGAGAAAATTAAACCTCCTGGCAAGCTCCCTCGTGAGTTCAACGTGGCTCAACTGGTCCTCGCCCACGGGAACCTTGGTCGCCCGGAACATCAGTATGTCAGCCGCCATTAGCACAGGGTATCCCAAAAGTCCGGCCGAATAGTTGTCCCCCACCCCCATATCCTGAATTTTCTCCTTCAGGGTGGGGATTCTCTGGAGCCTCGGCAGGGGACAAAGCATCGAGAGTATGGTTGAGAGTTCAGTTATCTGAGGCACCTGAGACTGCACGTAGAAAACCGAGCACTCAGGGTCCATTCCCACCGAAAGCCAGTCACACACCATCTCGATCGTGTTTTCCTCTACCTCAACGGCCCTGTCGTAATGCGTGGTCAGCATGTGGAGGTTGGCGACCAGAAAGAAACATTCGTATTCGCTCTGGAACCTGATGCGGTTTTGAAGCGAACCTACCAAATGGCCCAGATGAAGCTTTCCTGTCGGTCGGTCCCCTGTAACCAGAATAGGTCTTGAACTCAATTTAGCCTCCGAAAATCGATGTGTGGCGGTAATGTTACTCAAACAGCAAGGATACTCAACTAGCCCATCAGCCTAGGCTTTTCCCGGATTCCGGTAGAAAAATAAAATTCCGCCGTGACGAAACCGAAAACTTCACAACTTCACTTACATACATATTGACACGATACTTTCCCTTATGGCATACTAGATGAGAATCTTTCTCATTTAACAACGCGGATGACCAAGGCACTTTCCTTATTACTGACAATCGCCTTTCTGGGAGCACAGATGCTCTACTTTGCCCATGCGGCCGAGTACGGTTCATTGGAACACGAGCATGAGGGAACTGCCTGCGAGATCTGCCTGAGCGCCAAATATCAGGACTGCGCAAGTTCCGGCGTCACAAGCGGGGTTTGTCTTATTCGCCACGCACAGTACGTCCCGCAGCCACCCATTGGCGTTATCATCGTTTGGGACACTTATGACGCGGGAATCACCCGCGGACCTCCCCTATCCTCCTAAAGAAGTAAAGAGGTTTTTTTAGGGTTTCCCGCGCATATAAGCGGGGAGCAGCGTTTTTTTTAATTCAAGGAGGAAAAAATGAATACATTACGTTTAGCGGTCATAACCGCGTTTTTTGCCGTTCTGCCGTTTTCTCATGTCCCCGCTTTCGCCGCTTCCGACCAGGAGGTAGAAGCCTTAAAGAAGGAGATACAAGAGATGAGATCGGAATATGAGAACCGGATTTTAAAGATGGAAGAAAAGCTCGCCGAGATGGAAACCGAAGCATCTCAGGCCAAAACGACTTACTCAAAGAGCAAGGATAGCGTCTACCCAGGCAGAGCCATTTACGACAGGAGCCTCAACCCTTCAATCGGAGCGATACTGGGCGGACGATTCGCCGCCTTTTCTTCGGATGAGGGCGAAATTCCCGGGTTCGTCCTGGGACACGAGGGGGAACGTGGGGCGGAAGGAATATCTCTTGGGGAAACCGAACTTAATTTTTCGACAAGTGTTGACCATAAATTCTACGGCCATATAACCACGGCTCTTGCAGACCATGGAGACGGGGTCGAGATCGAGCTTGAGGAAGCATACGTAGAGACCCTTCCAGGTTTCGGGCTTCCAACGGGCGCGACCATAAGAATGGGCCGCGCGTTCTGGACTCTGGGATACATGAACGAGCATCACGCCCACGCTGACGATTTCGCCGATCGCCCCTTGCCTTACAGGGTGTTTCTCGACAAGGCCTTTAATGATACCGGAGCGCAGATTTCATACGTGCTTCCGACCGACTTCTATGTCGAGGCGGGAGGCGGTATTTTCCGCGGAGACGATTTCCCGTTTGCAGGGGCTGAGGGTAGCGACATAAACTCGTTCAGCGCCTTCCTGCGGGTAGGCGGTGACATAGGAGAGAATTCATCCTGGAGAATCGGGGGCTATCTGCTTGACGGAGAGGCAAGCGGTCGCGGCGGCGGACATGGACACGAAGACGAGCATGCGCACGAAGACGAACATGAGCACGAAGACGAGCATGCACACGAAGACGAACATGAGCACGAAGACGAGCATGAACACGAACACGAAGACGAACACGGGGAGAATCTCGGGGAGTTCTTCGCCGCCGGCATGTTCACGGGTGACACGAGGCTTTACGCGGTTGATTTTCGCTACGTTTGGGCCCCCACTGGAAATAACCACCAGAAAGAGGTGCTTCTCCAGGGTGAGTATTTCTGGCGTGACGAAGAAGGCGTCTACACTCTTGAGGAAGGAGGCGAGGTCCACGAAGAGCACCTCGACGGAGGAAGCCACGGATGGTACGCGCAAGGGGTTTTCAAGTTCTCGCCGAAATGGAGAATCGGCGCCCGCTATTCCCAGATATACTCTCCCGAGGATTCTGGGATAGATCACGATCCTTACGCGGTAGCGGTCATGGGAGACTGGTCAAACAGCGAGTTCTCCCGCATACGCCTTCAGTACAATCACGAAAAACTGGGAGAGGACCTAAGCGACAACCAGTTCCTGCTCCAGTACATAATGAGCATAGGTGCCCACGCCGCGCATAAATACTAAGAGCAACCTTAAGATGAAGCGTTAACCGACTCTCTCTCCTTTCCATCCTCCTGCCGGGGCTGCTTTCCGTGGCCCCGGCATATTCCTTCGCAAAGGTAAAAGTATTTGCCTGCAAGCCGAAATGGACGGCACCGGCCCAAGAAATCGGAGGAACTAACGTCCCCAAGTGCAACATATTGACACTGTACTTTCTCGTATGGTAGGCTCTAAATGATAATATTTCTCATTTAACTATGCAGATGAGCAGAACATTTTCCTTATTGCTTACAATCGCCTTTCTGGGAGCGCAGATGCTCTCCTTTGCCCATGCAGCCGAGTGCGGTTCCCGGGAGCACAAGCATGAGGGAACTGAATGCGAGATATGCCTGAACGCCAAGTATCAGGACTATACAGATCCCGGCGCCACGAGTGAAGTCCGTGTTCTTCACCGCGCACAGCACGTCCCGCAGCCGTTCGGTGACGTTATCGTCGTTCGGGACACTTGCGAAGCGGGAATTACTCGCGGACCTCCCCTTTCCTCCTAAGCTGTAAACAGATTTTTTATTCCCCGCGCATACGTGCGGGCAGTGGAGTTTTCTTTTCAAACTTAAGGAGGAAAAATGAATATATTACGTTTCGCGGTCATAACCGCGTTTTTTGCCGTTTTGCCGTTTTCTCACATCCCCGCTTTCGCCGCTTCTGATCAAGAGAAGGTAAAAGTATTTGCCTGCGAACCGGAATGGGCGGCGCTGGCCCAAGAAATCGGCGGTGACAAGGTGGAAGCGTTTTCGGCTACCTCGGCCGTGCAGAATCCACACTATATAAGGGCGCGCCCTAGCCTGATATCCAAAGCGCGCAAAGCCGACTTGCTGCTCTGCTCGGGTGCAAGTCTTGAGGTAGGCTGGCTTCCGATTCTGGTTCGGAAGGCAAGCTCAGACCTGCAACCCGGCTCAATCGGTCACCTTATGGCGGCAGACCTGGTCACCATGCTTGAAGTCCCGGTTGTGGTCGACCGCAGCATGGGAGATATACATCCGGAAGGCAATCCCCACGTGCACCTGAATCCGTACAACCTGATGACGGTGGGTGAGGCTCTCGCCGACCGCCTTTCGAGGATAGATTCTGAAAACGCCTCTTTTTATAAGGATAGCTACCGGGATTTTTCGTCGCGTTTTCGCGCTGCGATTTCCCGATGGGAATCCGAGGCTGCCGCGCTTAAAGGAAAACCGGTTGTGGTTCATCATCAATCGTTTACTTATCTGATTGACTGGCTTGGAATGAAACGAGTGGGAACACTTGAACCAAAACCCGGCATTCCGCCGACAACTTCTCACCTGAAGAATCTGCTGCGAGAGTTAAGAAGCAGCCCGGCGGACGTGATTATCCGTACTCCTTACGATCCGGATGACGCGAGTGAATGGTTGTCGGAAAAAACCGGGACAAGGGCAATCGTGCTTCCTTACACCGTTGGCGGCGACGAACAGAGCGGCGATCTGTTTGCACTGTTTGACAGGACTATAGCTTTGTTGAAAGAAACATATCATGTTAACAGGTGAACTTCTGGAAATCATCGGGCCGGCAATGGCTGCCGGCCTCATGATTGCGCTCACCCACGCTCCCCTGGGCATTGAAGTGCTCCGCCGCGGCATCATCTTTATTGATCTTGCGGTGGCGCAGATTGCGGGCCTCGGGCTTGTGGTCGGCAACATGTTTATCCATGATCCGTCTCCGTGGCTGATCCAGTTCATAGCGCTTGGTTGCGCGGTCGCAGCAGGGCTGTTTTTCCGCAAGGTGGAAACTGCAATGCCAGAGCGACAGGAGGCAATCATAGGGTGCACTTTCGTGCTTGCCGCATCGCTGGCGCTTCTGTTGCTGGCCGATCATCCCCACGGCGGAGAGGAGGTAAAGCACCTGCTTTCGGGACAGATGCTGTTTGTGACATGGACAGATGTAGCGAAACACGCGCCCATTTACGCGTTGATACTGCTGGCCTGGTTTTCCAAACCGGAGGTGCGAAACAACATGGGGTTTTATCTGATCTTCGCTCTCGCCATCACTTCATCGGTTCAACTGGTCGGCGTTTACGTAGTCTTCGCAAGCCTTATACTCCCGGCTTTGGCCGCGGTACAAGTCAAACGGCCATACCCTATTGCATGGCTCTGCGGAGTGGCGGGGGTTCTGTCCGGTATTGCCTTCGCCGTAGCGCTTGATATGCCCGCCGGACCGATCATCATCCTGTCATATACCGCAACGGCCCTGATTATACGAGGGGTTCGGATAGCGAACTGGGGTCAGAAAACTTAAGAAGAGTTTATTATGCGCGCCCTAGCAAGGAATTTGCGGACCAACTCAATGTTACCGTTAAAAGCTGCGTATCGATCAATGCTCTATATCAGGAATGTTTCAATGAAACAGTTGTCGTTAAGTAAATCCTTTCAATATGAAACGTTAGGAGGTTAGAGAGATGAGACAATTTGATGTTGTTGTTGTTGGAGCCGGTCCGGCGGGGATAGGGGTTGCTGCTATGCTTAAGGACTTGGGTATAAAGCGAATGACTGTTCTTGAGAGAGAAGAAGTCGGCGCGACTTTCGACAAATGGCCGAAGGAAATGCAACTCTTAACCCCCTCATTTACAACTAATTTTTATGGTCATCTTGACCTTAATGCGGTTATATCCGGAACCTCGCCAGCATATATGCTTCGAAAGGAACACCCTACCGGCAAGGAGTATGCGCTGTATTTAAGAGCTGTATCAGAATATTTTGATTTGCCGGTTATTGAACATGCAAATGTGGAGAAGGTGCTTTATTCTGAAGGTTCTTTTAAGGTTCACATTACTGAAGGAAAGCCGATAGAGTCTCGCTTTTTGATTTGGGCGGCCGGAGAATTTCAATACCCGAATACAAATTCTATTCCAGGTGCTGAATTGTGTCTGCATAACAGCCGAGTGAAAAGCTGGGAACACGTTAAAGGCGATGAAATTTATATTATCGGCGGTTATGAGAGTGGCATTGACGCAGCTATCCATTTAAGTCGATTGGGCAAAAAGGTTCGTGTATTAGACCGCGATGCGCGTTGGAGTAAAAAAACAACTGACCCAAGTGAAAACTTATCGCCTTTTACGTTGGAGAGGCTGAAGCAAGAAATGACTTATAATAGGATTGAGCTTGTTGGTAAATCCATGGTTAGGGAGATAAGGTTGGAGCAGGGCAAGTATTTGATTTACGTCAGAGGCAAATCATTGCCTTATCAAAGTGCCACACCACCCATTTTGGCAACAGGATTTAAAAGTAGTTTGGTCGTCATTAAAGACTTGTTTAATTGGGAAAAAAATAAAGCTTATTGTTTGCTGAATGAGCAGGATGAATCAACCAAAACTCCTGGATTGTTTCTCGTTGGTCCACAAGTTCGTCATGATGATCTTATTTTTTGTTTTATTTATAAGTATCGGCAGAGGTTTGGTGTTGTCGCTAATGCAATTGGAAAACGATTGGGTATGGATACAACGCTGCTTGAGCCATATCGTAATGAAGGTCTCTACCTAGATGATTTGAGCTGCTGCGGAGAGGAGTGTGTTTGCTGATGCAAGAAGAATTAGTTCAGAAAAAAGTTAAGGCTAATATAAGTATACAATGGTTATGCCAATTGATTGCCAGTTTGTCTTGGTTCACTTCCGTTATTGTTTACGGATCATTTGAACTGGGTGATTGCCTGCAATTGTCAGCTGCATCCGCGTGGACCGTGTCTAATATTATGAATTATTTTACTAACAAAAATTATGTCATAAGCCAAAGCACGTGACGGTGGAGGTAGAAGGCCGGTGTCAACAAAAATGGCTTCTGGCGCATACGATGCCTTTAAGCTTGGAACTTTTGAACAAAGACGCCGGTTGATGAACTTTGTATTTTCGAACCTAGAGCTAAAGGGATTAACCCTTTGTTATACCTCGCCCCTTGAAAAAACCGTTTGATAGATTCGTAAATGCGTCTAATATTGAAGAATGGCGCGCCCGGAGGGATTCGAACCCCCAACCTCTTGATCCGTAGTCAAGCGCTCTGTCCAGTTGGGCTACGGGCGCGGGAAAAGCAATGTTTCCTAATGGTTCCTGAGCCGAGTGGTGCAGTCAACCCAGGAAACAGCAGGGACAATTAACAATACGGATTTCTATATTATAATAGTCGTTCTGAATTTTATTTCGGAAAAAAATGGAAAAACTCGAATCGTTTCTTGACACTGAAGTCAAAACCTATCTTCGCAGGCTAAAGGACAAAGAGGAAATAAAGAATCTCGTTTCCGGAAACCTGACCCGGAAGACTTATGCGAGATTTCTGCTTACTTTCTACATCATTGAGTATCTCAGTCAAAGAGCGGTCAACATGGCAAGCATAAACACGAAGAACTCGGATCCTTACCTGAGCAAAAGGTTTCATTCCTGCGCTCAGGGAGAACTCGGACACGCCGAGATTGCCCTTCGTGATCTAAAAGATCTCGGAGAGAAGGAGATCAATCCTTTCTGCCTGGAAATCGTAAGGGAATACGACGAATTCCTTCAGAACGCCGCCGAGCAGTTTCCCCTTGCGATACTCGGACATTCCTATCTGTTTGAAAACGTATCGGGGCTTATTTTCCCTGAAGTAGAAACGGTTCCCGACCCTTCAACTTTCATAGAGGTTCACGCCAAGGAAGATCCTGTGCACTCCCTCGCGATAAAAAAAACGGTCAGAAGAGTCGAAGAGAATCTTAGTGAAGAAGAGATCGAGAAAATAGTGCAGTTCAGCAGGGAAAGCGGAGATTACCTGATGCGGTTATTCGATTCCCTTGCTTAAACCCAAGATCTCTTCGTAGCGAAAACACGAAACCAGGTGATCGTTCACCACCCCTGTCGCCTGAAGATGCGAGTAGACAATTACGGGCCCCATGAAACGAAAGCCACGTTTTTTTAGATCGCGACTCACCGCCACTGAAAGTTCCGTAGAAGCGGGTATTTCCGAGAGTTCCTCCCAGCTGTTCGTAACCGGAACTCCACCCGTAAACCCCCAAAGGTAATCGGAGAAGCTTCCGAACTCATCCCGTACCTCGAGGAACCTCGCAGCGTTGTTTATCGAGGCCTCTATCTTCTTGCGGTTGCGTATTATTCCGCTGTCCGACATGAGCTCCTGTATCTTTTTCTCTCCGTAGCCGGCGACTTTCTCAGGATCAAAGCCGTCGTAAAGACGCCTGTAGTTCTCCCTCTTGCGAAGAACAGTAAGCCAGCTCAGGCCCGCCTGGGCGGATTCGAGGACCAGAAACTCAAACTGCTTTTCGTCGGAGAAAACGGGCACTCCCCATTCGGTGTCGTGGTAGGCTCTCTCAAGATCGGTTTTCTCGCACCAGGGACATCTTTGCATCTTATCTCTCCCAGCGGTTCAGAGAAAAGCGTTGTAGAGAAAGCCGAAGAAAAGCACCTGCGGGACAGCCACTACTGGAAGCAGTAAGGCAGTTTTTCTGCCTATGTTCGTCCATAGAAGTCCGATCTCAGTATAGTCGGTCACAACCCCCGCCATCAGAAAAACGAACGGATTCCCAAATGCCTGGACCTTGTCGTAGATCTCAAACGCAATAACCGAACTTCCCTCGCTGCAAACCTCGATCACGGTAGCCCCTACGAGGGTAAGTAAAAGGCCGCCTGTGTCCGGACCAAGATACTGCATAAAAAATTCTCCGGGCACATACACGTCTATCAGGACCGCTGCAATAAGGCCGATTATAAGCCACCACAGAACCATGTTGGAAAGACTGAGGCTTCCCCTGAGAACCCCCGGGACGCTCTCTCTGAGGGAGAAATTCTTTATCCTCTCCCACTCGTACCCTTCCTCTATGTCCCCGACATCATTTTTCTCCAAGTAGCCGCCCCGTTCAAGTATTCCGAATATAAAGCCCGTAACAATCGCGATAAATCCAGCCGTGACTATGAACAGAACACCCTTCCACCCGAAAAAGCTTATAAGGAGGATGGTCACGGGGAAATTCGCCCAGGGAGAGGCGAGAAGAAACGTTATCACCGCCGGGACGCCTGCTCCTTTTTTGTAGATTTGAATCGCTATTGCGAGTATTCCATGGGAACAGGAAGACATTACAAAACCCGAAGCAAGCGCGTAGAAGAGAGATGAATTCCCCGTTCTGCCAAGATACCTGTATATAAACCCCTGGGGAACGAAATAATCTACGGCTCCGCCCAGAAGAAAACCCACAATAAGCGGGATGGCAAGCAGCTTCAGATAACCCAGCAGAGAAGTATTAAGAGCCGAAAGCGGCGGCAGGAAGGAAACGGCAACCAGACAGAGAAGTAACGCAAGAGAAATTTTCAGGTTTCGGCTGACTCGAAGAGGTTCGCCCGGAGGAGGGGTGTGGCAGCAGGAAGGCTGATCAATATTTGCTTTAGAAATCGTGCGCACGGCTATACAAGACCTAAAATCATTTTCTATCCGCCTTTGGGAACTTTTTTAACAAAGGCCAAAGCAGTTACTCTCACTTTAATACCTTATGTGCACCTTCTCAAGAAACTTTCGGGTGCGGAGTGCTCTCCCTTTAATTGCTCGGTATAAATCAGAAAAAACCAGTCGCCAATATTTTCCACCCCACCCCCTTGCAATGTGATATTATACCCAAATAATGCGACCTGAATTAATAAGAATTTCCATATATTTAAGGAGGTTATTCATCATGCGGTCAGGAAGTTTCAGTGCTCTGGCTTTGTCAGCAGTGTTTTCCCTTGCGGGATTACTCCTGCTTTCATCTTGCGAAGACGAAAATGAGGCAGAACTTATGGAGATGAGAGGGTTTTTTCTCAGTGTCTATGAGGTAGAGATAGATGGGGTAAATACATTAAAGATAGATTGCGGTTACGAAAACGCCGATGTGTATTTAAAGGGAGATGAATCTACAGGGAAACTTGATGTCGAAATCGTTTCCACGACCCCCACTTTCCCCGACTCGGAATTCAGCTATAGGGCAACAAAAGTTATCAAGGACAAAGGCGGAAATGTGGAGAAAACTATTGTAGCGTCCTTTGTGATTGAAAGCGATGATGGAAATCTCTTTCCGTCAACGTTCAATGTCGTTTCAAGAACCGATGATGAAATCGGCGACGGGGCTACTATATTTACCGGTTACTGGAGCGGTGAAGCCGTACGAACCCAAGCCAATCCCGTGGTGACGTGCCCGTACGTGCTTGTACCGAGAGAAACACTT
This sequence comes from Candidatus Dadabacteria bacterium, assembly GCA_009840385.1. Lineage (NCBI taxonomy): Bacteria > Pseudomonadati > Thermodesulfobacteriota > Candidatus Dadabacteria > Candidatus Dadabacteria bacterium. Next base: position 115,600 of record VXNX01000005.1, on the reverse strand, counting down.
TCCGCAGACAGTTGCGGAGGAGAGGAAACGCCAATGGCCGAGGGGCTGAGGAAATATCTTGGCAACCCGGACGATCCAACGGAGTTGGGTAACTGCTACAGGGAGCTTACCGCCGAAGGCAGGTTGTCCCCGATGGTAATTGGAGAGGAGAACTGATCACACAAATTAAGGCAAGAGAGTCCGGCTGCCTTGAGAATATCCTCTTGTTTTTTCTTATCCTAATTTCTCCGTTTGTCCGCTTTTTTTTCTAGGGTAGAATCCTTGCGATGATGAGAAAGAGAATTGTAGTGGCTATGAGCGGAGGGGTTGACAGCGCCACCACGGCCGCTCTTCTTAAGTCCCAGGGGCATGAAGTCATAGGAATGACCATGCAGCTTTGGGATTACGGAGAGAGCGAAGGGGGATGCTGTTCCGCGGATGAGGTATGCGACGCGAGAAGGGTCGCCTACGAGATAGGCATCCCCCACTACGTCGTAAATTACATGGATTCCTTCAGGGAACTCGTGGTTTCCGATTTCGTAAGCAAGTACGATTCGGGAGAAACGCCGATACCCTGCGTACTCTGTAACCAGTTCATGAAGTTTGATTTTCTTCTGAAGAAAGCTCTCGAACTTGATGCGGACTTTCTCGCCACGGGCCACTACGCCAGAATATCCCACAGCGCAGAAACCGGCGAATACTCACTTGAGCGGGCAGTCGATTCCACAAAAGACCAGTCGTACTTCCTCTTCACCCTAGGTCAGAGGGAACTTCAAAGGCTTATTTTCCCTCTGGGAGACAAAACGAAGACAGAAGTTAGAAAAATGGCTGAAGACATGGGGCTCCGAGTCGCCACAAAGGCCGAGAGCATGGGCGTCTGCTTCATCACGGGGGACAGCTACAGAGAATTTCTCGATCCCTATCTTGAGAGAGGAAAAAGAGGGGGAGACATAGTGGACATGGAGGGAAACCCCGTTGCCAGACACCGGGGAATCGCGTCCTTTACCATAGGGCAAAGACGCGGGCTCGGTTTTGCCAAGGGAAAGCCGATGTATGTTGTCGGTATTGACGCCGAGCGAAACGAAGTCAAGGTCGGAGAAGAAAAAGACCTCTACAGCAACGCCCTTACGGCACAAAATCTATCGTGGGTAAGCGAACCTCCTGAAGGAGAGATCGAAGTGCGCTCGAAAATAAGGTACCGCCACGGCGCAGTCCCATCCAGAGTAACGGTCAGCGACGACGGGGAGGCGACAGTGAGCTTTCCGGAGCCGCAGAAAGCCGTAACGCCCGGCCAAGCAATCGTTTTCTACAGAAACGAAACCGTGGTGGGTGGCGGCTGGATAAAAGAGGCTCACATGCAATGAAAAGGATTTCCGTCGTGACCCTGGGGTGCAAGGTTAACCAGTATGACACGGCCGCCTTGCTTAACCACCTGCCATCCTCCGAGTTCGTAAAGAACAAAAAATTTGACGAACCGGCTGACGTATACGTAATAGATACCTGCACCGTCACGCACAAGGCGGACTCGGAAGCTAGGAATTACATATACAGGGCAAAAAGATCAAACCCTCGAGGCGTCGTAATAGTGACCGGCTGTTACGCCCAGGTCTCCCCGGAGCAACTCTCTGCCATGGGGGAAGTCGACTACGTAATCGGAAACTCCCACAAGTCCTCATCTCTTCTCGGAGCAATTCGCCGGGGTGAGGTTCAGAGTGAGCCGAAGGTTCTCATATCCGATATCTTCAAGGAGAAGAAAAGAAAGTTCGACACTCCCGACATCAGGTTCTTCCCCGACAGGACAAGGGCGTTTCTCAAGGTACAGGACGGCTGTAACTACGCTTGCACGTTCTGCGTGATTCCAAGGGCGCGGGGGCGCTCCCGCAGTCTGGAGTCGGATGAAGTGATCTCAAGGCTGAAAACTCTCACACGGGGAGGTTACAAGGAGGTTGTTCTCACCGGGGTTCATCTGGCAAGCTACGGGAGAGACATTGGTTCTGATCTTGTTAGCCTGCTGGGGGAGATTGAGAAGTCCGGAGCCGTAAGCAGAGTAAGGCTTAGCTCGCTTGACCCGGCGGATACCACGGAGGAACTGATTCGTTTCGTCTCGGATTCCGAAGTCATATGTCCGAGTTTCCACGTAGCGCTTCAAAGCGGAGACACAGACGTCCTGAGAAGAATGAGAAGAAGGTACAGTCCCGAGCAATTCCTTAAGTGCACGGACTCGATACGCAGTGCATTGCCGGAGGCTTCGATCGGCACAGACATAATGGTCGGGTTTCCGGGGGAAACGCAGGAGCAGTTTGAAAATTCACGCGATGTTGCGGCCGCATCGGAACTTACCTATTTCCACGTGTTCCCCTATTCAATAAGGAAAATGACCCCGGCGGCGAACATGAAAGACCAGATATCCCCGCAGGTAAAAAAGGAAAGATCGGCTGAACTTCGTGCCCTCGGAAAAACGAAAAAGGAGGATTTCTACAGGAAGTTCATCGGCAAAACCCTTGATGCGATCGTGGAAAACAAATCAAACTGCACCACGAAAAACTACATAAACGTCAAGCTAACCGAAGGCAGTATCAGTACCGGTACGGAAGTAAAGGTGAAAATAAGAGAAGTAAAGAATGAAATTGCCTATGCGACTGCCGTGTAAACCGTTTTCTCGAGAATAATCTCCGGTTCCATATTATCCTTACGTATATCTAGCTTTTTCCTTACTCTGTCACAGCCCCTAATCGCTCCACGTTGGCACGAGCAGCGTGATAGAGCCTCAATGAATCGTAATATTGAGATCTGGCGCCAAACAAAGTGCGCTGTGCGTCAAGCACTTCATGATAAGAGAATTTACCTTCGGCAAATCCGACGCGCGCCAATTTAAACGCTTTTTCCGCAGATGGAAGAAGTTCCGTTCTCAATCTTTGCGCCTCTGAGTAATAAGTTCTCCACTGCTCCCAGTTCTCCGCAAGTTGCTGCTCCAGAATTAATCCAGCTTGCCAAGCATTACTTTTTGCCTGCCTAACTTCCGCACGTGCCCTAGCAATATTCCCTCTGTTCCGATTAAAAACCGGTATGGGAAGCGAGACGGAAAGAACAAAGGCCTGATCACCACTATCTTTAAAATCTCTTACACCAAGGCTGAAATCGGGATCCGGAATAGCCCGTGCGCGCTCCAAGTCCAGAAGTGATTTTTTTTGGGTCTTTATATAAGAAAATTGCCTCATATCGGGAATGCGGGCGAGGTTAACACGGTAGTTTTCTATAGGACCCGGGGCTTTAAGTTCAAAGAAATGAGCGTGGTTAAGAGAACTGTCCAATGTGGAGGCTCCCAATAATCTCGCAAGCTTTTTCTTGGCAATTTTCAGTTCGTGTTCTTTTCGTTCACGCGTAACAACACTGGCTGTATAGGCCACTTCCGCCTTGCTCAGTTGAATCTCTGGTTCTTCCGCGGTCTGCACTTGTCTGGATACAGTGCCCAGAACATCCTTGGCCAACCGCTCCTGTTCCACCGCAAGCTTGACCGCCTCGTCTCTGGCCAACGCATCGAAATATGCGATACGAACATCGCGCTCAAGGTTGAGCCGCTCAGCTATCAGTGCCGTACCGGAAGCCTCACGAGCCGCTTTCGCGGCACTCATGCGTGCCGAACGTTTACCACCAATCTCAACGGTCTGCGTTAAGCTGTAGGTAAACTCAGCCGAATCCGTGCCACCGAATTCACCACTGCCGGCAAGATTTCCCGCCTCAAACACGATTTCCGGATTCGGGAAATATCCCGCTTGGTTCTCCGCACCTTTCGCAGCTTCCACTTCTGCAACAGCCGATTTAATGCGTGGTGAATAATCCAGAGCATTTTGAATGGCATCCGACAAAGTAAGTAAAGAACCTATGTTATAAACGCACTCAGTGTGTTCATGAGTTTTAGGCGAATGCGGTTCTTCGGCTCTTAATGGCTGTGACAAAACTCCCGCCAGTAAAACAGCTGTACAGAACACACATAATTGCGAAAGCATCTTTATTCCTCTCTGTCTTCATGAAGACCGCTTGAAATTAAGATAGTCAAAAAAATATTTTAGACTTATCTAAATTTATTTATAATTCTAAAAAAACCAGATTTGCTGTCAAGTAAAAATTACTGGGGTGCGGATAGCAACTAAACTGATAAATCGCATTACCAATCGTTTGATAATGGAAACAGGAAATGGCGGAGAGAGTGGGATTCGAACCCACGAAGGGGCTTTCACCCCTTACTCGATTAGCAATCGAGCGCCTTCGACCACTCGGCCACCTCTCCCCGCTTGGTGAAAAAATGATAACTCAACGGAAAACAGAGTCAAAACTACGCTTTTTTTGCTTTTTTTAACTCTCAACGGAAAAAATCTCAAGAATGATTAGAACACTATCCGCCCTGTTTTCAACAGAACAGTTCGCCCCGTTCTCAAGAAAAACTGTTTGCCCGGGGCCAAGTTCATTATTGCCCTCATCACCAATTATCAGAGCCTGTCCTTCGAGAACCAGCAGACAGAGGGGTTGGGGAGAGGCATTCTCCATCCTTGCCGACTTACCGGGAAAAACAGTCGTTTTCGTTACTTTAGAGAGTTCCCCTTTTTGAATTTCTTCTCTGCTGCCCCAAGGATAGTGAACTACCATTGGATAGATTGACTCTTCTCTGCCCTCCCCCTTTAATTTCTCCGCGAACGCGCCCGCTTCATTTGAGCGTCCAAGGTCGGAGACAAAAACGGCGTCCTGGGTTTCAATTACCGCAACGTCTCGAAGACCGTTTACGCAGACAAGCCTTGAGCCGCTTCTTACAAGAGAATTCTCCGTGTCCCTGAGGATTACATCCCCATCAAGCACGTTGCCCTCTGAATCTTTCGGGAAAAACTCGTAAAAAAGCCTCCATGACCCCATGTCGCTCCAAGAGAAAGAAGACGGTACCACGGCTCCGCGCGAAGTTCTCTCCATTATTGCACGGTCAACAGGAACGGGAGGAAGCCCGGAGTAAGTATCCCTGCCGACTTCTTGGTGGAAAGTTTCGTGAATTGGCGCGTAAATCTCGGGGCAGAGGGTTGAATATTCTTCAACCATAGTCCGGGCCCGGAAAACAAACATTCCGCTGTTCCAGAAGAAGTTTCCTGAAAGCAAGTATTCTCTCGCGACCTCGGCATCGGGTTTTTCAACAAATCTTTTTATTCTACGCCCGCCGTCACCAAGCGGTTCCCCACCCTCAATGTAGCCGTATCCGGTCTCGGGTGCTGAGGGAGTGATCCCAAAAGACACTATGTAGTCATCTTCGGCAAGCGAGACCGCTCTTCGCACATGATCGCGGAAATTCTCGTCGTCCTCAACCATATGATCTGAGGGGAAGACCATTATCACCGCGTCTTCGTCCTGAGAAGCAATCCCAAGAGTCCCGAGCAGAATCGCGGGGGCGGTGTTTCTGCCCACGGGCTCCGTAATAACCTTTATTTTTTCCGGAAAATCCGTGGACTGAAGACTCTGTTCGATCAGCGAAAGCTGTTTTTCCTCAAGCACAACTTGTATGTTCTCCGGGGCGACAAGACGGGCGGCGCGTTTAAGCGTCCCAAGCAGAAGCGAGTCATCTCCGCTTATCCTGAGGAACTGCTTGGGCATGGACTCTCTTGAGAGAGGCCAGAGCCTGGTTCCCCGTCCCCCGGCAAGAACAAGACAGTAAAGATTTTCTCTAGGCATTTTGAGAACCGATTTCCACGGAAAAACTTCCGGGTGTTACTTTACCTGATGGGGCTCCTTTAGAAGATCCCAGACGGTTTTCACGGGATTGAACGTGGTGGAAGGAACTTCAACGAAAACGGTTATCCAGCCGGACATGGAGCCGTTCCAGAGCCCGGGGAGCTCAAGCGCCTTTATCTTCTTTGTGCCAAAGGTCTTTTCGGTGATAATTCCGGCTTCGGGGTCGACAAAGCCGGTCAGATTGAATTTCTTCCCCTTAAAATCCTTCACTCCGCAGACAATATCCACGGGATTAAAATGGGTTGAACTCTCCCAGATATGCCGCTGGGAAGAAGAGTCCCGGTCAACCTCCGCGCTTTCAACTATCTGAAGGGATTCCCCCCCTCCTCCTTCCACCCAGAACGGACCACCGCCCGGTTCACCCACGTTCTTTACGACGCCGCATACCCTGATAGGCCTGTGAAGCATCCGAAACAGAAACTCCCTCCTGCCGGCTCCAGACAGTCCTGAAAGTTCCCGGGAGAGGTCCATGAAAAGTTCTTCCCGGCAAAAGGAAATAATTTCTTGCTCAAGTGCCTCCGAGGTCCAAGAGGAAGAAAGAGCTTCTGTGTAGCGGAAAACTCTTTTCTGGATAGAGAGAAGAACTCCACCGAGGGTCTTTTTCCACTTAACGGTATCGGGAAGAAGTTCCTCTTTCGCAACATTATCTATGTTTTTTACGAAAATACAGTCACAGGAAAGTTTATTCAGGTTTTTAAGTAGCGCTCCGTGCCCAGCGGGTCTTCGAAGCAGGGATCCATCGGCGTCCGAGACGGGAACATTGTCCATCGTGACCGCGATTGTATCCGTTTGGGGATCCTGAACCGAGTATGTCACGTCAAATGAAACCCTTTCGGAGGATAAAAGAGAAACTGCTTCCTTTTCCTCCTGAACGAACCGCTCCGCAAAGGCAGGGGAAATAGTGAAATGCATCGAGACCGTGTCGCGCGAGATTATATACCCTAGAGCTTCTTTGAAATGTTCGGAAAAAGCCGTTCTCCGCTCCTCTCCATAACTGTGGAAAGGCACAAGTCCTTTGGGAATGTCCGCGTAACCCAGACCGTCACTTCCCAGGAGGGTGTTGAGAATGAATTCCAGGTTCCCCGAAGAGACAACATTCTCAAGCTCTTTTTTCAACTTTTCTTCAAGCAGGCCCGCGAAAGGAAATTTTGTTAAGTTCGAGAGAAATTTCTCAAGTATCTTTTCCCCTTCGGAATCCAAGGCCGCTTCATCCGGGGAAAAACCGTCCCGAAGCATGCCGAGGTCCCGAAACATTCTTGAGGCCGCTCCAGATGCAGGAACAAATTTGCACACGCTCGTTTCGGAAAGAGAGTCTTCGTATCTCTGTTGAAACTCCCGGGACTCATCATCTCCCAGCTTTCTTATGCCATCGCCGACTGTAGCGGGACGAGCAAGCCTGCGGAACGGGTAACCTTTTTTGAACCGTTCAATCTGTTTTTGAATATCCAAGATACGAATTTCCCGCGGTGGACCCCGATACGAGAACTATACATAAAAAAGCTGAAAACTCCCCAAGACTTTAACGGGATTCATTGCGACTTTACTAATCGGGGTGGCGGGACCGACGGGATTTGAACCCGCGACCTCTGGCTTGACAGGCCAGCGTTCTAACCAGGCTGAACTACGGCCCCGTTTAAATCAGATGGTGGGCGGTACAGGATTCGAACCTGTGACCCCCTGCTTGTAAGGCAGGTGCTCTCCCGCTGAGCTAACCGCCCGCAAAAACCGTAAAAAAGCAGGCAATCTGTATAACCGAATAAAAACTTTTTGTCCAAGATCAGAACACGGTAGGACTAAAGTCCATGCTCTTCTATGAATTTTTCCGCATCCATAGCCGCCATGCACCCGCTTCCCGCCGCCGTTATAGCCTGCTTGTACCTCGTATCCTGTATATCCCCGGCGGCGAAAACACCCGCAACGTTTGTTTCAGAGGTACCGTCTCTAGTAATCAGGTAACCGTTATCGTCCATTTCAAGCTGTCCCCTGAAAATCTCGCTGTTAGGAGTATGCCCGATCGCTACGAACATTCCCTGACATTCCTTAACGTAACTCTCCCCAGTTACGACATCCTTTATCTGAACTCCCGTTACCCCGTCCTCTCTTGAACCCAGCACATCTTCAACAACACCGTTCCAGATAAAATCTATCTTTTCGTTTTCCCTGGCCCGCTGCTGCATTATCACCGATGCCCTGAGCTTATCGCGCCTGTGAATCACCGTGACTTTGGTAGCGAACTTGGTAAGAAATATGGATTCCTCCATGGCGCTGTCACCTCCCCCCACCACCACAAGTTCCTTGTCCCTGAAGAAAAACCCGTCGCATGTGGCGCACGTGGAAACCCCGTAACCCACAAGTTCGCGTTCGGAAGGTAGACCGAGCATCCTAGCCGTAGCACCGGAAGAAATAATAAACGTGGAGGCCAGTATCTGCTCATCTTCCGTTGATACGCGAAACGGCCTTTCAGAGAAATCAACCGAGATTACGGCCTTTTGCACGCACTGCGCCCCGAAACGTTCCGACTGTTCCCTCATAAGATCCATGAGCTGAGGACCCATGATTCCGTTCGGAAACCCCGGGAAATTCTCAACATCCGTGGTTGTGGTGAGCTGCCCGCCGGCTTCCGGACCTTCAAACACAAGCGGCTCAAGATTCGCCCGCGCCGCGTAAAGCGCCGCGGTAAGACCGGCCGGGCCGGAACCCATTATGACCACCTTGTAACTTTCTCTCAGTTCACTCACTTCGCACCCCTGCAATTTCTTTTTGGAACAAGGACTTTATACTACATTTAGGCAGTGGTTTTTCAAGGGATAAGATAAACGGGGGCGACGGCCAAAACCCCGCCCGCGGAAGCGCAGACGCAAATGGAATCCGCAAAGAAAACTCCGCTTTACGATAGACACGCGGCCCGGGGAGCAGTATTCGCCGAGACGGGCGGATTTTTTCTCCCGAAACACTATGGTGACCCGGCGGAAGAAGCGAAAACCGTAAGAAATTCGGTGGGCATTATAGATATCTCAAGCAGAGGAAAGCTTAAGATCTCAGGAGCGGACCACGTAAAATTCCTGCAGGGAATGCTTACAAACGACGTAAAGGAAAAACTCCCTGGGAGCGGCATCTACGCGGCAATACTCACCCCGAAGGGAAAAATGATCTCGGATATGAGAGTCTTTAAAAGCGAAGACTCGGTCTACATTGACATGGAACCCGGCATGGGCGGGGAAATAGCGCAGCTTCTCCGCAAATTCAGGCTTTCTTACAAAGCCGAGGTGGTTGACGTTACCGAAGATTACTGCACTCTGCACATTTGCGGTCCCGGTTGCGGGGAATTCATCACCAAACGCCTCGGCGTTAACACAGGACAGATGAACGAATACGATCACCTGTCCCTCGGAAAGACAACAGTTATGAAACTCAACAGAACTGGAGAAACCGGTTTTGATGTCCTTTTTAAAAACTGCAGCGCTGAGGAAATCTGGAACCTCCTTCTGGAAAACCCGGAGGTCCCGGGACTTTCAGGGCAGCAGGCTCTTGAGATCCTCAGGATCGAAGCCGGTATTCCCGTTTACGGAAAGGACATGGATATCTCCACCATACCGATTGAAGCCGGCATATGGAACGCCCTTGATTTCGAAAAAGGATGCTATGTGGGACAGGAAGTAATAGCAAGAATAAAGTGGAGAGGAAGAGTAAACTGGCATCTGGCTTATTTTGCGTCCGAGCAAGATGACTGCGCGTCGCCAGGAGATACGCTCTGGGTCAAGGGAAAAAAAGTGGGGAGAATAACCTCCTCTACTTACTCTCCCACCCTCGGAAAGAATATAGCTATCGGCTATATAAGAAGGGAATTTCGTGATTTTCAGGGAGAAATAACCGTCGGCGCAGAACAACACGACGATAAAACTCCGAACGCGGTAAAAATAAGGGAAAAACCTTTTCATAGCCGCTTTGAATAGCTTAAAAAAAATGCTATAGTTGAAAGATGAATTGATGTTTTGTCGTCGCCTCGTCTGCCTTGCAGATGCGCGCGGTGAGTGTTTTCGGGTTTAGTTCTGTTTTAACTGAAAAAGAAGGGGTAATTACCAAAAATGATACTGGACAGGTTTCTGGAATATTTTTCAAATGATCTCGCTATTGACCTTGGAACTGCAAACACCCTCGTATACCTCAAAGGCGAGGGGGTAGTGTCCAACGAACCCTCTGTGGTAGCCGTTCAGGATATTCCGGGACAAAGATCAAAACTCATTGCGGTAGGCCAGCAGGCCAGGGAGATGGTCGGAAGAACTCCAGGGTCAATCAGGGCCATAAGGCCGCTTCGCGACGGGGTTATTGCCGACTTTGATGCCGCCCAGAGAATGATCGAGTACTTCATAAAGAAATCAAACGGCAATAAAAGAAACTTAGTGCGCCCGAGAGTAGTAATATCGGTTCCTCTTGAGATTACCGAAGTAGAGAAAAAGGCCGTAAGAGAATCGGCCGAGGCTGCAGGAGCGAGGAAAGTATATCTAATCGAGGAAACAATGTGCGCCGCCATAGGTGCCGGGATAGAAGTACACAGACCTTCTGGAAACATGGTGGTTGACATAGGAGGCGGTACCACTGGAATAGCCATTATCGCCCTGTCCGGGATAGTTGTAAGCAGATCGATCAAAATTGGCGGAGACAAGATGGATGAGGCCATACAGCAGTGGATGAAAAGAAATCACAACATAATCATTGGATACAGGACGGCAGAAGAAGTTAAGAAAAAATTCTCCTCATTACCGGAAATAAGACCGGAAATAAACAGTACCAGAAAGACGCAAATGAAGGTGACCGGAAGAAACAATATTTCCGGAGTTCCCTCAATGTTATCCATTGACATGCAGGAAATTGAAGAGGCCGTGGAAGATACTATAAACCAGATAGTTGACGCAATCATGCAAACTCTGGAGAGAACTCCGCCGGAGCTGTCCGCCGATGTTTTTGACTCGGGAATAATGCTTGCCGGAGGCGGTTCGCTGCTCAAAGGACTGCGCAATCGTATAGAGCAAAAAACCGGTATCAAAATAAGAAGGGCTGAACAGCCTCTTGATTGCGTGGTTATGGGTTCCGGGAAAGCTCTTGAAGATATAGAACTTCTCAATTCCGTCGCTATATAATATGAACGGCGGGGGAATTCCAAGGAATCCCAGTCGTTTTTTAACCCGTGACTTTAAGTTTTGTTTGAAACTTGGACTGTTTTGTGTTAAAGTGTTCGCCCAAAAGGTTTTTGTGTTTCGTAACTCCTTGCAACAGCTTTTGTTATAGCGTGGACAACGGTTTTGCCCGTTGCCAGAGATCAAGGTTAAGTATTCCCGACCGGAAGGGAGCTTAATGAGGAAGTTTTTTACCAAGAATCAGCTATTTCTATCCTTTATCCTCATAATTGCGTCAATCCATCTTCTACCCGTTGTTTTTGATCTGACAAAGAGGGAGACCAGCTACACTACCAAGTTAATGCTCAGCGTTAACCACAGTTCCGGTGCTTTCGCAAACCATATAAAGGATGGAGTAAGATACTACTGGGACCATTATATTGACCTTGTCGATACAAGCGTTGAAAATTCCCGCCTCAAAGCACAGCTTCAGGAAATGGAAACCCAGAACCTGATGCTAACGGAAATAAGGCTTGAGAACGAAAGATTGAGAAGCCTCCTTAATTATAAAAACTCTCACAAGGGGAAGATGCTGGGAGCAAGGGTCATAGGGGGTAGCCCCTCAGTCGTAGGCCCCGGATTCCTTATAATAGACAAAGGGTCGTCTTCTGGAATAAAGAAGGGAGCTCCGGTGCTGACCAACGTTAGGGCTATCGGAACCATACACTCGGTGAATGAAAAAACCTCTATGGTAATGCTGATGACAAATCCCTCAAGCGTCGCTGACGCGATCGTGCAGAGGAGTCGCGCACGGGGCATAGTGACTGGAGCGGGAAACCATTACGTTATGAAGTACCTTGAACAAGAGGATGATGTTATAGCCGGAGACAAGGTAATATCATCCGGAAAAGACAATGTTTTCCCGAAAAATATTGTTATAGGAACCGTAACAAAAGTTGAGTCGGACAGAGGGCTTCAAAGGGCCATAATAAAACCGGAAATCGATGTGAGCAGGGTTGAAGAGGTGCTCATACATCTTAACTAGCTCTCCGCCAACTGGACCCAGTTGGAATATTAATGAGGATAAACTTCTCTTTTTTTCTCTACCTGTTTTTATCCTTCCTATTAATCATCATCCAAACATCAGTCGTTCCCACAACTTCTCTGGGCAAGTTCACCCCTGATCTTAACCTGATAATCATAATCTGCCTGGCAGTCAGAACTGAAATACCCTATCCGTTCACGCTTGCCACGCTAAACGGGTTTCTAATGGATATTTTTTCGGCCGGAACCTGGGGACTTCATACAATCACAAGATTCGCCGTGTTTCTCCTGCTGCGGGTGGGCCTGCACAATATCAATTACGACCGCAACCATCCATTTCTTCTGTCTCTGGCGTTTTTTACGGGAACCCTGCTTATGCACCTGCTGTTCCTAGTATTGCTTCTGTTCAAGCAAGATAGTGGACAGGCAGCGTTTCTCAGTCTTGAGCTAGCTCTCTATCAGGCTATCATTAACACAGTAGTCGGTGTTCCGATGATAATGCTTCTGAGAAAATTGGATGGAACTACTAAAGCGTAGACTCGCTATAGCATTTTCTTTATGCGTGCTGTTTTTCGTTGTCTTCTCGGCAAGACTGTTTTACCTCCAGATATATAAGGGTGAGGAATACAGGAGTTTTTCGGAGAGAAACATCCTGAGAGTACTTGAACTCCCCGCTCCCAGGGGGCGCATTTTTGACAGAAACGGGGAGAAAATTCTCTACAACAAACCGTCTTTTAACATACGTGTCTTTCCGAAAGAAATAACCGATGTCGAGAGTCTCGCGGAAAAGCTCTCGGGGATAATAAACATTCCAGAGAAAGAGCTTCTTAAGAAACTTCGAAAAATAGCGGGCATGAGAAGTTTCTACCCCGTTACAATCGCCAAGGACATAAGCAGGGAAGAGCTCCTTCTAGTTGAGAAGAACAAAGAAGCGTTAGAAGGCATATTCCTTGAATTGGGGCACAAGAGATTCTATCCGCACGGAGAAGCCGCCGCCGTGCTCCTTGGATACACAGGGATCGCCGATCCGCATGAAGTAAAAGCTGACCGTCGGATCAAGGCGGGAACCCAAGTCGGAAAAACGGGCGTGGAAAAAGTCTTTGACGACGAACTGAGAGGAACAAACGGTCTTAAATACCTCATGGTCAACGCACACGGAAAGGTAATCTCCGATTCTCTCTCCGCATTGTTGCCGTCCCGGAAGAACAAGGAAATGGTCGAGGGAAAAGATTTGCACCTCACAATCGACGCGCAATTGCAAAAAGTCGCTAACGACGCCTTGGGGAAGGAGAAAGGAGCAATAGTCGCAATGGACGTAAAAAACGGGGAAATCCTGGTAATGGTAAGTCGTCCGTCTTATCGCCCTGAGCATATCTCAAAAGGGATTTCGGGAGAGAAACGCAAAAAAAGAAAGAAAAAAGAATCCTTCTCCCTTCTTAACCGCTCAACCGAGGGAACCTATCCACCTGGGTCAGTACTCAAAATAATCACGGCCTTCGCATTGCTGGAGGAAAAAACGGTGGACCCCGAGTCGTCCGTATATTGCCCGGGCTATCGCTTAATAAGCGGAAAACGCTTTAACTGCTGGCGCGAGGAAGGTCACGGCCATATGAATCTTCTCTCGGCGATTGTTGAATCATGCGACGTATACTTCTATGAACTTTCCATGAAGCTTGGAGTAGACGGGCTCTACCCGTACCTGAAAAGGTTCGGATTGGGAGAGGAAACCGGAATAGAGCTTCCCGAAAAACACGGAGTGAGTCCGTCCAAGGCATGGAAAAGAAAACACTTAAAAGAACCATGGTATCCGGGCGAAACTGCAATGCTGGCCATAGGTCAGGGATACGTAACAACCACTCCTCTTCAGATAAATATGATGACTACCGCAATAGCAAACGGAGGCACCATAGTCAAACCGAAAATAAGAAAAACAGACAAAAAAACACCTCCGCGGATAACCGGAACGGTACAAAAACTTGACAAAAAGTCAGTGGCTTTTCTGAAAAAAGCGCTATACGACGCCGTACACGCCCAACGGGGCACGGGATTTTACGCAAGATCAAAAATATCACCTATCTCAGGCAAAACCGGGACGGCACAGGTCGTTTCGGCGCAAGTTGAATCAACTGAAAAACGGTTCATGGACCATGCCTGGTTCACCTCTTACGCACCATCAGACTCGGCGGAGATATCAGTAACCGTTTTGGTCGAAAACGGGGGCAGCGGAAGTGTGGCAGCGGCCCCGATAGCAAGAAAGATCATTGAAACCTATTTCAAACTTAAGAAGGAACGAAATGAGAACCGAATTGCCAAATCTGAGTAGATCCTCCTGGATATTGGGGCTGATTCTCCTGTTGTGCGCGGCGGGACTGGTCAATCTATACAGCATCTCTCAACTAGACGGTCTGGGCGCATTCAAGAAACAACTCATATGGGTTCTGGCCGGGCTGGTGGCCATGGCAATCATAAGCCGGCTAAAACCTCTAACGCTTGAAAGGCACTCGCTTACCTTTTACCTGCTTTTCCTTGGGCTGCTGGCGCTGATTTTCGTATTCGGGAAAACGGTGTCGGGATCAAGAAGTTGGTTCCAGATAGGCCCGATCTCCATTCAGCCCTCCGAATTCATTAAAATCGGGATAATAATGGTGCTCGCCAATTACTACGCAAACCAGGTGGCCGCAAAGGAAAATTACGGCCTGACGGATCTCGCTAAACCTATAGCTTTTCTGTTTCTCCCTACCGCGGCGGTCATCGCTCAGCCGGACATGGGAACCGCGATCACCATACTTCTTACAGGTTCAAGCATTATTCTTCTTCTGGGAATCAGCAGAAGAGCCCTGCTGAGAATAATAATCATAGCATTGGTATCCGTTGTGCCGCTCTGGCATCTTCTGGTCGAGGACTACCAGAAGGAAAGGATATATTCCTTCCTGGATACGTCCTCTGACCCTTTCGGAATAAGCTACAACTCGATCCAGTCCCAGATTGCGATAGGCTCCGGCATGGGTTTCGGAAAAGGTTTTTCTCTCGGTTCGCAGTCCAACTTGAATTTTCTTCCCGCGCATCATACAGATTTCGCATTCTCGGTAATTGCCGAGGAGTGGGGATTCCGGGGTTCTGTGTTTATCCTTCTTTTGTATTTCTCGATAATCCTTTTCATTCTCAACATTGCAACATCCTCAGAAGACCGCTTTGCGACGATCGCATGCCTCGGAGTCGCGGCGATGCTTTTCTGGCACGCCGTGATAAACATAGCTATGGTCACGGGACTTATGCCCATCATCGGGACTCCTCTTTTTTTCATCAGTTACGGAGGTTCGTCAACCCTGACGGCCTTTATCGGAATCGGCATAGTTCTTTGTCTTAGAAAGAAATAAACAGGGTCTGAAATCCAGACAAGCCGTAATGAAATCAGATTCTTGACAGAGAGTTAACATCAGATACAATCTACGCCGATTTGAGACGAGAGAAAGGGAAAAAACTGTTCTATCCTACGTCCTCAAACATATTTCATTTTATAAAAAACAACCAAAAAACAGCTCCTTTCATGTGGAGGTTCTTCATTTTTCTCACTGTTATGTGTATCTCAAGTGCTCTTCCGATTCCATTCACATCAGACATTCACGCACTTTCGAACGTAAATGACGTAGAGGAAATAGGTTTTGACGAGAAACTTGCATCCTCCATCGATCTTGACACGGAATTTCACGGAGAAAACGGAAAGACAGTGAGCATTTCCTCTTTTTTCGGACAGGAAAAACCAGTGGTTCTGAGTCTTGCCTACTTCACATGCCCAAGGCTCTGCCTTCTTGGGACAGACGGAGTCCTGGAAGTCATAAACCAGATGGATTCCTTCAGACCTGGCAAGGATTACACAGTAGTGACCATGAGTTTTGATCCCGAGGAATCCCCCGAGGTTATAGGCGCAAAGGCTGCAAGATACAGAAAAGCACTTGCAGACGGGGCGCAGGAGGCCGGAGACTGGCACTTTTTCACGGCGACGGAGGAAAACATACTGAGGCTCACCGACTCAGTGGGATTCCGCTTCAAAAAAGATGGAGAAGAGTTCGCTCATCCTTCGGGAATAGTGATACTCACGCCGGAGGGGGTAATTTCGCGATACCTCTACGGAGTTCAGTATGATCCCCGTAACTTCAAGTTATCGCTAATAGAAGCTTCGGAAGGAAAGATAGGTTCCTCGGAGCTGCTTAACAAGGTACTTATGTTCTGTTATCAGTTTGACCCGGTCGGAAAAAGATACGCACTCGCGGCCCTCAACGTAGTCAAGGCGGGAGGGATGGTAACTCTCGCGGTTCTCGTAACGTTTCTCTGCTTGATGTGGAGAAGAGAGAAGAAAATCCATTAACTATTTGCGGAGGTTGTAAATCATAAATGTCCACCTGGATACCGGAATCGGCTTCTAATCTCGCCGCAAGCGTTGATAACATAACCCTGTTCGTAACGATTGTATCGTTATTTTTCTTCATACTGATCTCGGCGGTACTCGTAGGTTTTTCAATCAAGTACAGGAGAAAAAGCGAGGACCAGGAAACCGCCTACATAACTCACAACCCGGTCATCGAAACCATCTGGACGATAATCCCGACCATACTGCTCATGGTCATCTTCGCGTGGGGATGGATAGCTTTCAAGGAACTTCGCAACCCTCCCCCAGAAGCAATCGAAGTTAACGTCGTGGCAAAACAGTGGCTTTGGGAATTTGAGTATTTCACCGGCAAGAAATCGCTTAACGAACTGTTCGTACAGCAGAACAAGCCGGTCAGGCTCATAATGAGGTCAGATGATGTCATTCACAGCTTTTTCGTTCCGCAGTTCCGCGTTAAACAGGATATTCTCCCGGGCAGTTACCAGCAGCTCTGGTTCACCCCGACCAAGGTCGGAACCTTTGACCTTCTGTGCGCCGAATACTGCGGTTCCGGTCACTCGCAAATGCTTGCCAAAGTAACCGTCCTGAGTCCGGAAGCATTCACAAGATGGGAAAAAGGAGACGAACTTGAAGACGGAGCCGCCGTGGCGGCAATCAGCGTATCCCCGGCGGAGAGAGGAAAGGACCTGTATTCCCAGAGAGGGTGTCTCGCCTGCCACAGCATCGACGGCAAAGAGGTTATAGGGCCTACTTTCAAGAACCTTTACGGGAAAACAGAGGATCTTGAGGATGGTTCCTCGGTCCTTGTGGACGAAAATTATCTAAGGGAGTCAATTTACGAACCTCAGGCAAAGATGGTAAAAGGCTACGCACCAACGATGCCTTCATTCAAGGGTATACTGTCTGAGGAAGAAGTAACCGCTCTTATCGAGTATATAAAAACGTTGAAGTAGAAATATCAAGGAGAAAAAGATGGCAAACGGAGCCATGACACAAACCCAGCATATACCGTTTTTAGCCCAGAAAGGTCTAAAGTCGTGGATTTTGACAACGGATCACAAGCGTATCGGGATCCTCTATCTCGTCACGATCTCGTTTTTCTTCATGGTTGCCGGTCTGGCGGCTCTTGGGATGAGATACGAGCTTATGACTCCCGAGCTTGACTTTTTCAGAACCCCGACGGAGTACAACGTAGCGTTCACGCTCCATGGTTCCTTGATGGTTTTCTTTTTCATTGTTCCAGGGATAGCAGCAAGCTTTGGTAATTTCCTGATACCGCTTATGATCGGGGCAAGAGACGTGGCGTTTCCAAGAATCAACCTGCTGAGTTTCTGGATATATCTTGTCGGAACCGCAATACTGCTCGGCGCGCTTCTGCAGCCGGCTGACACGGGCTGGACGTTCTACACTCCCTACAGCATTCAGACGGGCACCAAGGTAATACTAATAACTCTCGGGGTCTTTGTGCTCGGGTTCTCATCGATTCTCACCGGAATGAACTTCATAGTGACCATACACAAGCTGCGGGCACCTGGAATGACCTGGTCCAGGCTCCCGCTTTTCATATGGGCATCCTACGCGACCGCCATACTGCAGCTGCTAGCGACACCGGTTGTGGGAATCACGCTTCTTCTGCTTATAGCGGAGAGGGTATTTGACATAGGCTTTTTCGATCCGGCCAAGGGAGGGGACCCAATACTTTTCCAGAACTTTTTCTGGTTCTACTCCCATCCAGCTGTCTATATAATGGTTATCCCGGCCTTCGGAATCATCTCGGAGATAATTCCAGTTTTCGCAAGGAAACCCATTTTCGGATACAAGGCTATCGCGTACTCAAGCTTCGCGATAGCCATAATAAGCTTTTTCGTCTGGCTGCATCACATGTTCGTAAGCGGCATATCGGAAACGGCGGCGGCGATTTTCTCATTTCTGACCATGCTTGTCGCCATCCCCACGGCCGTAAAGGTGTTTAACTGGACCGCAACTCTGTACAAGGGATCAATAGACTTTCATTCATCCATGTTATACGCGCTGTCCTTCATAGTGCTTTTCACGGTCGGCGGGCTGACCGGAGTCTATCTGGGAGCCCTAGCCGTCGACGTGCACCTGCACGACACGTACTTCATAGTAGCTCACATGCACTACGTGATGATAGGAGGGACGGTGATGGGATTTTTCGGGGCCCTTCACTTCTGGTACCAGAAATGGTTCGGAAAGGTATTTAACGAACTGATCGCGAAAATCGCATGGTTCCTGATTTTCGTAGGATTCAACGTAACGTTTTTCCCGCAGTTCTTCATGGGTTTTCAGGGAATGCCCAGAAGATACGCGACCTACCCCGCCGAGTACATATCCTATCATTCCCTTTCGACCTACGGATCGTGGATACTCGGGCTCGGAATTATAATAATGACCGTGAACCTGCTCTTGCCGTTCTGGAAAAAAGGACAACTGCCGGAATCGTCAAACCCTTACGGGTCTCTCTCTCTTGAGTGGCAGGTTCCTTCTCCCCCATCTCATGAGAACTTTGTCGAAATACCGACTGTAACTGACTGGACTTACGCTTACGGGAAAAAATAGATCGGAGGCTAACGCAAAAAATGAGCAGCACAGTAGAACACGCCGAAAGCCACGCGCACGGACACGGACTCGGGGAGACCGTAACACACAACGCGGCGAAATTCGGGATGTGGCTTTTCCTCGGAACGGAAATTCTCCTTTTCGGGGGACTCTTCGCTGCATACGCGCTTTTCAGGGCAAAGTACCCGGATCTCTTTTACGACTCGCACAAAAAACTGGACGTGACTCTGGGCGCCGTGAACACCATTGTGCTCATATTCAGCAGTTTCACGATGGCTCTGGCGGTGTCGGCCTCGCAGAAAAGAAACAGGAAGTGGCTGATAATACTGCTTTCTGTAACCTTCGTATGCGGAGCGATCTTCGGGGTAAACAAGTATTTTGAGTACACCGCGAAGTTCCACCATCATATATTCCCCGATACGAACATATTTTACGCCCTTTACTTCATGATGACCGGGCTTCACATGCTTCACGTGTTTATCGGAATGGGAATAATTTTCGCCCTGATAATAATGGCCTGGCAGGGAAGATTTAAAGAAGGAAACAGATATACCCCGGTTGAGGTCGGAGGGCTTTATTGGCACCTAGTCGACCTGATCTGGATATACCTGTTTCCGCTATTGTACTTAATCGGGTAAACGGAGAAAGAAAATGAGCACACACAACCACACTGAGGAACATCATACTGGTCTGCGGGTATACGCCGCAGTATGTCTCGCACTGTTTGTCCTAACGGCGGTTACGGTATACGTCGCAAAGTTCGATTTCGGCGACCTCAACATCGTCGTCGCCATGTTTATAGCTTCAATAAAGGCATCAATCGTCGCCCTTTATTTCATGCATCTTAAATTCGAAGACAAGCTCACGTGGATATACGCTCTTTATCCTCTTTTTCTGCTTTTTCTCCTCATCGGTTTCACCATAATGGAAACCTTTACAAGGGTGCCGGTAATAAAGTAGCAATAAAAAACAGGCATGCTTGCAAAGACCGCTCTAGCCCTTCTGTTCATACTTCTTATCTGGGGAAACGCGGTATCGGGACTCAAGGCCGGACTCGCCTGTCCCGACTGGCCGCTCTGCCACGGGGAGATTATTCCGCCTTTCAGGTGGGACATATACGTCGAGTTTTCCCACCGAGTAATAGGCGGCATAACGTCCATAGTACTTTTCATCCTGTGTTACAGAAGGTTCCGCGCGTACAAAAAAAATTACAGAATACTTCCGCTGCTGGTAGTTCTGCTTCTTCTGTTTCAGATAGTGCTCGGGGGAATCGTAGTTCTCGCCAAGCTTCCCGTGAATCTGACGACGATTCATTTCACAAACGCCATAATAATATTTTCGATTACCCTCTACATGGTGTACTTTGACGGCGTCAGGCGGAAACCTGATTTCCATTTTTCGGGTCCAGCCGGACTTTTTTTCGCGCTTTTTGTGCTTGTATTCATCCAGGCCTCTCTGGGGGCATACGTAAGACATCTGGAGGCGGGGCTCGCGTGCCCTGATTTTCCCACTTGCCTAGGCTACTGGATTCCACCTGAACTTTCGGGCAAGGTGCTGGCACATTTCTCGCACAGGACAGTCGCCTACCTTCTTACGGTGTTATTTATCGGCGTAATGTTTATCTCAAGAAAATCCGAAAGACTTAAGGAAGCCCGAAAAAACATGTCATGGGCCGTTGCCCTGCTTTTTCTGCAGATCGGACTCGGAATTCTGGTCGTAACCTCAAAGCTTGTCTTTTACGTCACCGCCGTTCATCTCGCAATCGGTCTTCTCATACTTTCTCTCTGCCTCCTAACCTGGTTCAGGTATATAAGTAAAAACAGTGTCACCAAAGGAGCTTTCTAGATATGGAGGAAACGGAGAAAAAATCTGTGGGAACCATGGCGGTTTCCGCCGTTATTCTCTCAAAGCCCGGAATAATCATGAGCGTGGCGTTCACGGGCCTTGCCGGGATGGTGATAGCCAATCGCGCCTTCCCTTCCGGGCAGGTGGTTTTTCTGTGTGTCGCCTCGCTTCTTCTCAGCGCCGGGGGAGCGGCGATTCTGAACAACCTGCTCGACAAGAAAATCGACAGGCAGATGACCCGCCTTAACAAAAGGGTGGAAGCTCTGAGAACCCTCGGAGACCGGAATGCATGGGCAATCTCGATACTTATGATGGTCGTGGCCCTTACCGTATCGATTTCCTACTTTAACTACGTAAACGCGGCTCTTATTCTCCTGGCGATTCTTAGCTATACGCTAATCTACACCCTTTTTCTCAAAAGGACCTCCCCTTTCGGTACCGTCCTCGGGGGAATACCGGGCGCCCTCCCAGTGCTCATAGGTTACACCGCGATAAAACCCGTCCCGCAACTTGACGCGATAATCGTATTCATATTCATGATGCTCTGGCAACCTCCCCACTTCTGGGTGCTCGCACAGAAATACAGAAAGGATTACGAAAGAGCCGGAATAAACGTTCTTCCAGTGGCCCTGGGCACAAAGTACACGAACATGCTGATACTTATCTACTCCCTCTCCCTCATACCCCTGACTTTCATACTCTGGCTTACGGGAACAAACACGGTCTATTTTGCGGCTTTCGCGGCAATGGCGGGAATATATTTCAATTATCTGGTAGTAAGAAGCGTTTTCGCCAACCGCGGCTATGGAAAGGCATTCTCGGCTTCAATCATCTACATGCTTCTAATAATGCTCGGCATAGTGGTCGACATACTGATTAAATCAATGTCTCCCGTGGAAAGAGTCATTGGAAACCTTATGTAGTGACCGAGGGCAGAAGCCCTTTTAGCTCCTCAAGCGGCCGCGAAAGGGTGAGGATCGCCTCTTTCCAGAAATCTTTGCTCGTTATATCATCCCCAATGGACCTCTTAACGGCTCCCTCGGCGTCATCCGAGCCCGTGAGCCTGAGAAACTCTTCGTAGACGGGAATAAATTCCTCTCCGTACTGCCTGAATTTTTCGAAAAGAGCCCTGCTCAAAAGGTAGCCGAAGGTGTAGGGGAAATTATAGAAACTGACTCCCGTTATGTAGAAATGAAGTTTCGAGGCCCAGAAAAACGGATCGCATTCCAAGAGCACGTCCCCGAAAATTTCCTTCTGAGTCTCGGTCATAAGTTCTTTTAGCTCGCTTACGGTCAGTTCCCCCGCGGCACGCCGCTCGTAGAGCTTTCTTTCAAACTCATACCTGACCGGGATGTCGAGTAGATATATGGCCCCGTGATTTACTTCCGTGTCCCTCACAAGCACCTTGTCCTCAACGCTCGTCGAAGGATCGCGCAGCAGTCCTTCTGCAAGCAGCATTTCCCCGAAAGTCGAGGCGGTTTCGGCAAGCGTCATGGGGTAGAACTGAGCGTAGGAACGAAGGTCTCTCATTACGTGAGAATGAAATGCGTGACCCGCCTCGTGAGCTAGGGTAAGTATGTCGCCCACACCGGCGTTGTAGGTCATGAATATCCTTGACTCTCCGGTGAGAAGAGAACCCGTGCAGAAACCCCCTGGCCTTTTCCCATCCCTTACTTCCCAGTCTATCCATTCACTCCGGCATACGTGGTCAAAAAAATCGCCAAGGCGCGGATAAGCCGCGGAAAAGGAATCAGAAACCATTGATTTCGCCCCGCTCCACTCAACCCCGCCGGTCTTCCCCAGATCGATAGGAGCCCCCAGATCGTACCACGATACCCCGTCAAGCCCCATTGTCTCGGCCTTGAGTCTCAGTATGCTTCTTGGAAGCTCGACTGTGTCCCGAATAGCCTCCATCATTGAATCCAGAGTCTGTTTCGAGACTGCGGCGTCAAAAAGCGCCACGTTAAGAAAATGATCAATCTCCCTGTGCCTGTAAAGCGTATGCCTGGTTCCCGATATGGCGTTTATGGCCGCGGCAGCCACGTCTTCAAGACTTTCCCAGGCCGCGTTGCCGCCGGAAAAAGCGGCTTTGCGTATCTCCCTATGAGGACTCTCCATGAGCGACCTTCTCTGGGACATGGGAAGCCTTTTCTTTGTCCCGTCTGGATAGACCATCTCAAACGTCATCTTGGAAGAGACGGTATCGTAGATCCGGCCCCAGGCGCTTATCCCGTCGACTCCCAGTTCCGAGGCCAGAATTTCCTTGGGAGCAGACATGGTGAACCGGGAATTTCGCCAGACGCGCCTTACGTAGTAGGAAGCCGACTCTATATCCGGAAGAAAAGTAAATTCTGAAATCAGGTCTTCGTCGGCGTCCCGAAGCGCTCTTTGCAACTGAACTTCAAGCTTCTCGAGATCGGAGCCGAGAAGCGAGATGGCCGCCTCCTCGCGCAGGTAGTCCTCCCGGTTAGAATCCGAAGCGCTGAGACACCCTACGTAAGAACGTATATGGGAATATCTACTTATAAAGCCTTCTGTTTCCAGAAAAACATCTTTCCAGAACTCGAGGTTTTCGCCGCAAAGAGGATCAGAAGCCGAGGCCTTCTCGTCAAGACTTTTTATGCCGGCGGAAAGATTTTCTTTGAATTCTTTATACTCTGGCCCCTGAAATTCGGGGAAATAAGAAGTTAGATCCCAGTTCATATCTGTATTCTCCGAGCTTTGGTCCGTAGCGAGATTTCCGCCGTAAAAGCTTTTTCAGACCACAAATAATACAACAGAATCTGCTAATTGGAATAAACCTGTTTCATCCCTAGGGTATTTCTCAACCCGTCGTGTCGGCTTCCGTGGGAATAAAGCATTTGACATTACCACAGGCGTATATATTTTAACCCCCGGAATAATGAAAAAAGCTTACCTCGCACTTGAAGGCGGCAAAGTATTTGAAGGCACAAGCTTCGGAGCCCATGGAGAGGCAGCCGGTGAAGTTGTTTTCAATACTTCCTTAACGGGTTACCAGGAAATACTCACGGATCCTTCTTACAACGGTCAGATTATTGTAATGACCTATCCTGAGATAGGTAACTACGGAATCAACCCCGAAGATTTCGAATCAGAAAAGCCCCACCTAAGCGGTTTTGTCGTGAAAGAATACTGGGATCATCCAAGCAATTGGAGATCAAAGGAAAGCCTAGGCGACTTCCTATCAAGACATGGAATACCCGGCATACAGGGAATCGACACAAGGGAACTTACAAGGATCATACGGATCGGAGGAGCGATCAAGGGAATTATCTCAACGGCTGAAACAAGCCCGGAAGCTCTGATCGAAAGAGTCGAATCATCGCCGGGAATAGTCGGGCGCGACTTGGTGACGGAAGTAAGCTGTGCGCAGCCTTACGCATGGAAGGAAGGGACGGGAAAGTGGCGCTACGGCAGGAACAGTGACCCCGAACCCTCCAAAAGATTCAGGGTCGCCGTCTATGACTTCGGAATAAAGAGGAACATCCTCAGGGAGCTTTACGATCTTGGATGCGATACGATGGTTTTTCCGTCGAAAACAGATCCTAAGGACATACTGGCTTTTGACCCCGACGGAATTTTTCTCTCAAACGGGCCCGGGGACCCGGCCGCGGTCAAATACGCTTCCAAAAACGTAAGAAAACTCATCGGGAAAAAACCTATTTTCGGAATCTGTCTGGGACATCAAATCCTGAGTCTCGCGCTCGGAGGAAAAACTTTCAAGCTTAAATTCGGGCACCGCGGAGGAAACCAGCCGGTTAAAAATCTTGCAACGGGAAAGGTGGAAATAACTTCGCAGAATCACGGCTTCGCAGTGGATCCCGATTCGCTTGAAAGTAACGTCGCTATCTCCCATATAAATCTGAACGATCAGACCGTCGAGGGACTAGAGCACAAGGAATATCCCCTATCCTGCGTCCAGTATCACCCCGAAGCCTCGCCCGGACCGCATGACTCCTCCTATCTTTTCGGAAACTTCATCAGGATGATGGAGAATTTCTCTTCCTAAACGTCGAAGGTGTTGAGACAGATATTTACCCACGAGCTTGTCTCTTTAGCGAAGCGACGTATTTATCGGCAAGTCTGGTAGGCTCGGGAATCCTAAGGCCCCGGGAGCACTCAAGAGCAATCATAACAGCCGTATCAAGGTCGGTTCTGTTCCCAACAGATACGAAAACCGGCTTCACTCTATCCCTAGTTCTCAAAGCGACGCCGACGATATTGCGGTTCTTCCCCCTTATTAACGCCTTTTCACCTTTTTTGAGTCCCGGTTCCACAAAAGTTCCGTAAAGACATTTTTTAGCGACACCAACTGCCGGAATATCTAGCAGAACCCCTACGTGACAAGCAAGGCCAAAACCTCTTGGATGAGCAAGGCCGTGTCCATCTATCATAATCATGTCACAGCGCTCTCGAAGCTTACCGAAGGTCTTTATGACACAAGGAGCTTCCCTGAAACCAAGAAGCCCCGGGACATAAGGGAACACCTCATCCGACACAGTCCACACCCTCTCGATCTCTTCAAGTTCGGGATAGGAAAAAAGAATTATTCCGCAGACAAGCTTTTTCTCCCTAACGCAGATAGCGATATCGGCGCCGGCAATCGTGCTAATACGCTTCGCCTTAGCGGTTCGTACAACCCTCTGTGAAAGCTCTTTCTGAATACGAAAAGCTTCCTTAATGGACGGAGGTTCCGCAGAATAAAGCACGTCAAGGTCTTTTATCAAGTCGCCCGTAGAACTCATAGCACCAGAATATATGTGGGAGTTTCCCTTATTTCACATAACAGATACTACCTGTCCGTTTACTGTGAATAACCCTTCGATTCAATTAAAATATCTGAAGACATGTTCGGTGAGGATTTTAAAAAACGCAGAATCCAGATTAATGGAATCGAGATAAACACTGTTTGTGGAGGAAAAGGAGAACCTCTACTTCTCCTCCATGGCTACCCGCAGACCCACATCATGTGGCACGAGGTAGCAGGTATGCTCGCCTCGAACTTTCTGGTGGTGTGTCCCGATCTTCGGGGTTATGGAGACAGCTCCAAGCCTACCGGGAAAGAAGATCATTCAAATTATTCGAAAAGAGCCATGGCAGCGGACATGGTCTCCGTGATGAAAGATTTAGGATTTCGTGAATTCTACGTCGCTGGACACGACAGGGGAGCAAGGGTACTTCACCGCATGTGCCTTGATCACCCTGAGAAGGTCCGGAAGGCCTGCGTCATGGATATAGCTCCTACCCACCACATGTTTGAAACCGCCGACCGCCATTTTGCCACGGGTTACTATCACTGGTTTTTCCTTATCCAGCCCGACGGACTCCCAGAGAAAATGATAGGGGCGGACCCGGAATACTATCTTCTTGAAAAACTCAGACGCTGGAGCGCCCCCGGAGCTAAGTTCCATCCCGAGGCCGTGAAAGAGTACGTACGTTGTTTCAGCGACCCGCGCGCTGTCCACGCGAGTTGCGAAGACTACAGGGCCGCGGCCTCCATAGATATTGCTCACGACGAAGAAGACTCGGACGCTAAAATAACGTGTCCGCTTCTCGCTCTCTGGGGAAAAAAGGGGTTCATTCACAGAACCTACGATGTGCTTGAAGTATGGAGAAAAAAAGCGCTCAACGTTTCAGGGAAACCGCTTGACTGCGGCCATTTTCTCCCAGAGGAAAAACCCCAAGAGACTTCCGCAGAGCTGTTGTCATTTTTCGGATAACTGGATTTTTCAAGGCCGTCTGAGCCACTTCTCTCCTCGCCGGGATGTTGTCCGCCAATACTATTTTGTATAGAGTATCAGCATGTCGAAAATGCTTTTCGTAATGGACCCGATCGAGTCCATAAACATAAATAAGGACACCACCTTCGTCATAATGCTCGAATGCCAAGCGAGAGGGCATGATATCCGCTACTGCGAGATTCAAAATCTTTTCGTCAAGGACTCGAGGGCATGGGCGGATTCAACAGAACTTCGCCTTGAGAGGAAAAGCGATTACTACGCTAAGGGTTCCACGGAAACTTCTCCGCTTGACGACTTCGACGTTGTATGGATGAGGAAAGACCCCCCTTTCAACATGGACTACATCTACTCAACCTACATACTCAGCAGGGTTGACGAATCCGCAACGTGCGTGATCAACCATCCGGCCGGAATAAGGGAATCGAACGAGAAAATGTACAGCCTCAATTTCGCCGATTATATACCCCCGACACTGGTTTCAAAAGACATCAAAAAGCTCAGGGAGTTTCTTTCCCAGACAGGCAACGAAATGGTGGTAAAACCGCTTGACGGTTACGGCGGGGAAGGAATTTTCCTCGTAAGGACCGAGGACCCTAACCTCAACGTGATACTCGAGAGCATAACGGATTTCGGGCAGACCTACGTGATGGCCCAGAAATTTATAAGGGAGGTCTCCGAAGGAGATAAAAGGGTTATAATTCTAAACGGCCAGCCCATAGGAGCCGTGATGAGGGTAGCCGCGAAGGGAGAATTCAGAAGCAATTTTCACTCCGGAGGACATCCCGAAAAAACCACGCTTACGAAAAGAGACCTGGAAATATGCGACGGTCTTCGACAAAAACTCATGGAGGACCGGCTTTACCTAGTTGGAATCGACATAGTCGGAGGGTATCTGACCGAAGTCAACACCACGAGCCCTACATGCGTTCAGGAAATAAATTTTTTCAGCGGGGTAAAGCTTGAATCGCAGATAGTCGACTTTGCGGAGGACATTATCTGCAGGCCTCCCGCGAACAGTTAAAAACGACTCCGAGAGAAAGGCCCGCATAAGGATTTCAAACATGAAGATATCAAAAAAGGACGTGCTAACCACAGCCGAACTCGCAAGGCTAGAATTCGATGAAGAGACGCTCTCGAAATTCACACGCCAGCTTGGAGATATCCTCGTCCACATAGAAGATCTTGCCGAACTCGACACGGAAAACGTCGAACCCACATCGCACGTGCTCGAACTCTCAATCCCTTTTCGAAAAGACCGGGTGAATCAGACCATAACAACCGAAGAAGCCCTTAGTAACGCACCAAGTAAAGAGGACGGTTTTTTCACGGTTCCCAAAGTCATAGAGGATCAGAGCTAGCCCGATGTCCCTTCCAAGAACCATAAAAGAGACAGCGGCGCTGATAGAAAAAAGAGAAGCTTCCCCGGTAGAACTCACTGAACTTTTCCTAAAGCGCATATCCACCCATGACGGGAAAATAAACTCATACATAACCGTCTGGGAAGAAGCAGCCGTCGAGACTGCACGAAAGGCCGAAAAAGAAATATCCAAAGGAAATTACCTAGGCCCTCTCCATGGAGTTCCCATAGCGCTTAAGGATATCTTCGTGACAAAAGACTCGCGGACTACCTGCGGGTCGAAGATGCTGCGGGATTTTGTCTCCCCCTATAATTCCACCGTGGCCGAAAAACTCACGGCAAGCGGTTCGGTAATACTCGGAAAGAACAACATGGACGAATTCGCCATGGGATCTTCAAACGAAACATCCCACTTCGGACCGGTAAAAAACCCTTGGGATACCGAAAGGGTCCCAGGAGGATCAAGCGGGGGCAGCGCTGCCGCGACGGCGGCAAACCTGTGTGTCGCGTCAGTAGGAACGGACACCGGAGGCTCCATAAGGCAGCCCGGTTCGCTTTGCGGAGTAGTAGGAATGAAGCCCACTTATGGAAGGGTAAGCCGTTTCGGCATGATCGCTTTTGCCTCTTCCCTTGACCAAGCGGGACCGCTTACGAAAACGGTGGAGGACGCAGCCGTAATTCTTTCTTCCATAGCGGGCCATGACCCTCTGGACTCAACATCCGTAAATCTCCCGGCTGCCAATTACGCAGACGCGCTCAGCACAGACATAAAGGGGCTCCGGGTAGGCATACCGAAGGAATACTTCGTTTCGGGCATGGACCCCGAGGTGGAAAAATCCGTGCGAGAAGCTATTGCCGAACTTGAGACACTAGGAGCACAAATCGTGGAGATTTCACTTCCTCACTCCCGGTACGCGGTCTCAACCTACTATATAATAGCCCCCTCGGAGGCAAGCTCGAATCTCGCCAGATACGACGGGGTAAGATACACCTACCGTTGCGAAGAAGCAGAGACCCTCAGAGATCTTTTTTTCAGAAGTCGCTCAGAAGGATTCGGAGATGAGGTGAAAAGAAGGATAATGCTTGGAACCTACGCCCTTTCCACGGGCTATTACGATGCCTATTACCTAAAAGCACAGAAGGCAAGAACCCTCATAATAAGGGATTTCGAGGATGCGTGGGAAAAAGTTGACGTCATAGCGAGCGCCACTTCTCCTGAAACCGCCTTCAGAATCGGTGAGAAAACAGACGACCCACTGAAAATGTATCTGTCCGACATACTCACCATCCCCTGCAATATAGCGGGACTGCCGGGAATATCGATTCCCTGCGGATTCAGCTCCGAGAGGCTTCCGATAGGACTTCAGATAATGGGAAAACCGTTTGACGAGCAGACGGTGCTCAATGCCGCGTACGCCTACGAGCAGAGCACGAAATGGTACGAAAAAGAAGTCTCCCCACTTGGATAATCGCAGCTCGGCATACACGTCGGCGGAAAAACATGTTATTATCGAAATATAGAACTCTTTTCCCGAAACAGGAGGACGGGTTATGACTAAAGAGAAAAAGTGCACTGTGTGCGGCAAGCCATCTCCTGACTTTATATGCGAGTCATGTAAGTCGAATATTCAGGCCGAGGCCGTGGGGAAAAAATCAAAAATGGAAAAACAGGTAAAGGTAAGCGGCTCAATAGCTGATAAGCGCTCAAAACAAAAGTAGCTTGCTATCTCCAGATTGCCAGGGCCATTCTGTATACGCTGTTTTTTGATTCCCCGGAGGATTCGCAGACCGTGCGGACAGCGTCGCTGAGAGCAACCCCGCGCTCTTTCATCGCACGCAGAGTCTTTTGCATTTCTTCCTTTGAGATTTCCTTCTGCCCTTCCCTTCTGCCCTCCAGAACAACTGTCACTTCTCCTTTGATAGACCCCCTATCCGAGAGAATGGAAATCACTTCAGAAACTGATCCCCGAATAGCCTCTTCATAGAGTTTTGTCATTTCTCTTGCGACGCATATATTCCTCTCGCCAAGGACTTCCAGCAGAACGCTCAAGGTGCCCGAGAGCCTTCTGGCAGACTCATAGAAAACTAAGGTATAGGGGTAGTGCTTTATATCCTTTAGAAGCTCTTTCTTTTTGCTAGCGGTTCTTGGAAAAAACCCGAGAAAAAGAAAACTGTCTGTGGGAAGTCCCGAAACAACAAGCGCAGAGAGAACAGCCGAAGGACCGGGTATGGGAATTACCTCTATATTGTTTTCAATTGAGAGATTCACAAGCCTCCAACCCGGGTCGGAAACCGAAGGAGTTCCGGCATCCGAGACAAGCGCCACGTTTTTACCCTCTTTGAGTTTTTCAAGCAGCTTGGGGGACTTTTCAACTTCGTTATGTTCATGATAACTTGTGAGCGAGGTCTTAATCCCGTAGCGGGCCAGAAGTTTTTTTGTATTTCTCGTATCCTCGCACGCTATAACGTCACAATCTTTAAGAATGTTCACAGCCCGCAAAGTTATGTCTTCAAGATTTCCTATCGGGGTAGAGACCACGAAAAACTTTCCAAGCATACTGTCACTCAGCAAACACCCGGATACTAGGATGGGTTTTGCGATACTAGGTTTCTTGTCTACGAAGACAGAGAAACATGGTTTCCATAAATTGTTGCGGAGGGCGAGGGATTCGAACCCCCAAGTCCTTTCGGACGCCGGTTTTCAAGACCGGTGCAATAGCCGTTCTGCCAGCCCTCCGGCAAAAATCAGATTATACAGATAAACCAGACGCGCTTCACTGATCTTTCACTGTAACAGTTATTTTCTCTGAAAGCACGGGAGGTTTATGTGGTATGTGCAAATAATTGCCTAGCAGCAAACGCAGGGTATGTTTCCCGGGAGCAAGGGTTATCTCTGTTTCCGTCTGCCCACCTCCGAAGTGCATTACGTTTTCACTAAAAGCAAGAGGTTTTTCCATGTCAGGAAGATTATCAAGATCGATCAACAGATGGTGGTGCCCAGTATTTGGAAGCTTGACTCCGGCCGGAGCAACTCCCATATTTACCAGTCCGAACCTCACCGTAAAGGTCTTACTGACAACCTGACCGTCTTTCGGGGAAATTATATACACCTTGGCACCAGGAGGAGACTCGGAAAAATGCTTTTCGGCAAAAGCCACGTTCCACGACACCGCCACAGCTATGAAAGACAAAAGAAATATCCTGCTCATCGTCATCCTCCTAAAAATTTTAACCATGAAAACATTTCTGTGCTTAAAGTACATGTTTTTTTCAGGAAAGATCAACTACAACTCTCCCAACCTGACCGCCTTTCAGTATAACGTCTATCTCGGGGTCGAGATCCTCAAGGGAAACAGTCCTGCACATCCGCTCAAGAATATCAAGCTTCCACTCGCCTGACATCTTTTCCCATACGAGTCTTCTTCTTTTCATCGGGCAGCTCGCCGAATCTATGCCCACGAGCGTAATCCCCCTCAATATAAACGGATAAACGTTTATATTGAGCTCATGGGAAGCAACGTTGCCGCATGTGGTTACAACGCCTCTCTGTCTCGTGGACTTAATAGCGGTGGCAAGCATTTCTCCGCCCACGGTATCAACCGCCCCGGCCCACTGTCCCTTAAGCAACAATCTGCCCGAAGGATCGGTCAAATCCTCTCTCCCGATGACTTCCTCCGCTCCCAGGTCCGCCAGAAACCGTCCCTGTTCGGGTTTTCCAGTGGAAGCCGTCACGCTGTAGCCGGCTTTTCCCAGAATAGCAACGGCCATGCTGCCGACCCCTCCCGTCGCCCCGGTTACGAGAATCTTTCCGTCCTCCGGTCCTACTCCGCCTTCAACAATCCTCAGCACGGATTGCGCCGCGGTAAAACCCGCGGTTCCGTACATCATTGACTCTTTGAGATCGAGTCCCTCAGGCAGGTTAACTACCCATTCGGCCGGAACCCTCACGTATTGTCCGAATCCCCCGGAGGTATCCATTCCCAGATCGTAGCCATGCACTATTACCTTATCTCCGGGCTCAAATTCCCCGCTCTTCGAATCTTCAACCACGCCAGCGGCGTCAACACCTGGAGTGTGAGGGTAATTTTTCGTAACACCCCTGTTTCCTATGGCAGAAAGCGCATCCTTATAGTTCAGGGATGAATATTTTACGTTTAACAGCACTTCCCCGTCGGGCAGGCTGTCAATTTGTCTGGTTGCGACTTTCCTCGTAAATTCTCCATCTTCGGTTCTGCTTACAACCATTGCCTTGAAGCTATCAGAACTCATTTGAAACCTCCTTCAGTTGCGGTTTTCATCTCCGCAGAGATCATCAAGCGCGAGTAAAAGCGCCTGCGTTCCAAGCCTTCCGTGCCCAAGGGCACTTGCCCTTTCATAAAGGGATTTAACAAGGGCAAGCCCAGGAAGATCAATTCCCATACGCTGCGATTCGCCAAGAGCAATCTCCATGTCCTTTATGAAGTGCTCGACGAAAAAGCCCGGGTCGAAATCCCCGTCCATTATCCTAGGGCCAAGATTGTTCAGAAGCCAGCTTGATGCCGCGCCACTCCCTACGGAGCGAAGCATTGTATGAGGATCCAGCCCTGCCCTCTGACAGTACATCAAGTTCTCGCATATCCCTATCATTACTCCCGCTACCGTGATCTGGTTGCACATCTTCGCGTGCTGACCGGAACCCGCTTTCCCCTGGTACACGATGTTTTTTCCTAGAAGATCCAGAAGCGGCTTTACCGAACCAAAGACTTCCTCGTCTCCCCCGACCATTATTGAAAGTTCTCCCTTTACGGCACCCACATCTCCCCCGGAGACCGGGGCGTCCAAGGAAGCGCTGCCGAAGCCAGACGCCTTTTCGTATATCTTTCTTGCAAGAGTCGGTTCGGTCGTGGTCATATCGACGAAGACGCGACCGGGCCCGGGCTCAATCAGAAGACCCTCGCTACCGAAATATACTTCTCTTACGTCATCCGGATAACCGACAATGGTAAAGATAACGTCGGCTTGGCGGACAACCTCGGCGGGAGAGTCGCACCAGATGGCACCTTCACTCAGCAGTTCCCTAGCCTTTTCCCTAGTTCTATTGAAAACAAAAACGCGGTATCCGGCACGAACAAGATGTCCGCACATGGGCGCACCCATGATCCCCGTTCCTATCCACCCTATCGAACTTTGTTCGGGACTTATTTCATTCATTTGCGCTGAAAACTACTGTGATGCGACGCTTTGCTGCTTAAGCATGGGAAGATATTTCCCACCAAGGAGGATACGACCCTCGCTTGAACCCGCATGAAGCCTTTGCACAAGATATTCTCTGTCGGGCCCGAGAACGTTAACTCCATGATCCGATTCAACGAGACATAGAAGCTTTATGTCGCTGCCATTTTTGGTCGCGGTCTCGTAAACCGCAGAATAGTTAAGAAGAGCAGCTTCCACGGTGCCGCAGGGAAGAGAGGGGTTCTGGGCTCCGGCGTGGTGTTCGCTCACACCAAACCAGCATGGATCAGGATAGCCGTGGAAATGTAGAATCGACATTTCCTTCTCGATAAGAGAAGGGGCGTAAAGAGCGGAGGAAAGCGCCTGGGCGAGTATTACGTAAGTGTCAAAAGACGGTCTTATGTCCTTTCTTCCCAGATCGACTCCTCTCGGTATCTCAAGATGAAGTTTCCCCTTTACAAGGCCGATTCTGACTATGTCTGAATCCGGATTCAGGTTTGTCTTATCACATCCTGACCTTGAGGTGACAATCCATATGTCTGGAACCTGCTGATATACGGTCCTGTCACCAGGAATGGTCTTAACATACCACCTGTCATTTGAAGCTGCCCTTACCTCGTCAGGGTTGTAATTTGGAATTTCCTGCAGGGAATTCCACATATCCTCGTCAATGTATTTGTCCCCAACGTATCCGGGAGGTTCGGCAAGCGCTATGAAGCCGTATGAAACTCCGGTTCTTCCGTCAAGTATCTTGTTCGCCACGTCCCTGTGCGATAGGCGCTTTATCGCGTCCACAAATTTTGATCCTGCGGGAAAAAGATCGGTACTTTTGAGATCAGCCCCAAGAGCAGACAGTTTCCTTGCGTATTCAAATTCCTGCGGGTCGTACTCGCTTACGGCAAAACGCGTCAGGATGGGCGGTTTTATCGGAGCGTATATCTTCGGAATAAGCGAATAGAGCACGAAATCATCAAGCTGATTGTGGGCGTAGATGGAATCGGACAGATTCATGTTCGTTATCCCGAACTTGCTGTGTGAAACCCCTATCACGATCTCCGACATGTTGGCTATCAGGTTTTTCAGCCCTATGGAAATCTTTTCATCATAGGCCGTATCCTCGTTCTCAAACTCAGGGTCAAGAGACATTATCGTTATAACTTGAGTGTTGTAAGGATCCTGAAGATAGCCCACCGTGAAATCGTCTGCCCAGCCACTCATTTTGAGTATGCTGCTGACGGAAAGGCTGTCTTTTCTGGCAAGTCTGTAGATATTCTCCGCTATCTTGCTCAGAAACCATCTGATCGGAGACAGCTTCTTTTTAACGTCTATTACGGCATTCACCTTCCGCTTAACGGACCTAAGTCCCATAAGCTTCGAGAACATTCCGTAAGAGCTGTCCTCGGTTGTTGCGTCTTCCCAGGAAATAACGTTCACCCCGTTACTGAGTAGCGAGTTTCTGAGTCTTTCCCTGTACGCGCTTATCTCGGTCTGCCGGTAATTCTTCGGAAGCGGCTTGAAGGTCACCGTGACCCGCTCCGACATCTCAGCCGGATTCTTGGGATTTACCAGATTCTTTATCTTCGGCATTCCGGCAAGCGCCGCTATGGTATGCAGATCCAAGTCTGCAATTCCCTGATAACCGTTCATAAAAAAGACAACCTCACACAACCCGTATCAGAATACAGGTACAGGGGCAAACAAAACAGAGCAAACGAAAGTTCCAACCAGTCCGGACAACCTAGAGTTTAACGCTTGCTACGGATTTTTTCAATCTCGCGAAGCATCCCTTCCCGAACAACACTCTCAAGTTTTTCGCCACCTTCTTTTCCCTTTGGAAAGCTTGCTGTATCTATAGGGGGAAGGATTCTAACTACAATATTCCTGTCGGTATTAAGTTCGTAGGAACCCTTTTTTCTTACATCCTTGCCTCCCCATATGATCATCGGCACGACCGGCACCCTTGAAAGCGAGGCCATAAGAAAACCGCCCTGCTTAAAAGGAAGCAAAGTTCCGTCCTCGCTTCTCGTGCCCTCGGGGGCTATAATCACCGAAGGCCCCTTCCTTATTTTCCTTACGATTTCCCGGACTCTGTTCGTATCTCCGACCGAACCGTCCCTAGCGACAAAATAATGTCCGCTCAGAGTGCATACCCAGCCGACAAAAGGAATCGAGGCAACCTCATTCTTCATAACGGCCTTCCATTCGAAAGGCAGCACCGCGGAGAAAACAGGTATGTCGAGGGAACTCTGGTGGTTGAACATCACCATGGAGGGGCCATCCGGGAGGTTTTCAGTCCCCTCTACGTCAAGCCGCACTCCGCAGGCCCAGAGAACCGTTTTTCCCCAAGGCCGCACTGAGCATTTTATAAGATGCCTGTTGGCCAAAAGCGATACCACAATTCCTACACAGCCCCAGAATGCAGTAAACAAGGAAAAAAGAATTATCGCCAGAATGCTTCTTGCCTTCTTCATTAACGCTACTCTTGCGTGTCACGTAAACAACCCCCGGGCTGTCCGTACTACGCGGGAACTATAATGTTTACTCTCTGCTCTCCAATCCGTATAGAGTGCTTTCCGGAACGAAGAGT
Source organism: Candidatus Dadabacteria bacterium (assembly GCA_009840385.1). NCBI lineage: Bacteria > Pseudomonadati > Thermodesulfobacteriota > Candidatus Dadabacteria > Candidatus Dadabacteria bacterium. Next base: position 79,968 of record VXNX01000005.1, on the reverse strand, counting down.
GAATATCTCCCCGTCCATGTGCGCCGGAAGATCCGTAAAGGTTTCGAACCTTAGTTGCTTCACTCTCACAATGCTGACCTCCCGAAGTCCCTCGTGACGGCCCTCAAGCACCTTCTGTATCTTAAAAAGCCTTCCAATCGGATGCATGTCACTTATTATATGGATATCGAGATGCCCGTCGAATATGTCGGCCCCGGGGGCCAGATTGAATTTCCCACCCTGAAAAGGACCGTTCGAGGCTCCGAAAAGAAGCAGTTTTCTGCCTGTCGCGGACGCCGTACCAACTTCCCCATCCACTTTGGAGACAAACCCCTGAAACCGGAACGCCTCAATTACCGCTCCAACAATGTAGCCGAAAGAACCAAGACGCCTGAGGCCAAGCTCCCCGAAATCGTGCGCCACGGCACCGTCCATCCCGACCCCAAAACCGTTTATAAAACATTTTTCGTCAACAAAGGCCACATCGGCTTTTCTCGGCCGGCCCGAAAAAATATTGTCTACAGCCGCTTGCGTATCAAGCGGAATGCCGGCGGCCTTCGGGAAATCGTTTCCACTGCCTCCTGGAATAATTCCGAAAACAGTTTCGGTATCGCGGATTGAACTTACGATCTCGCTTGACGTACCGTCCCCTCCAAGAGAAATCATGTGGGTAAATCCTTCACTGAGCCCTTCTGCGGCAATCTTCGCGGCGTGCCCTGGGAATTGGGTAAGTCTCACTTCATGGATAATTTCTCTTGCTTCAAAAGCGCTACGGACCTGTTCAAGCGTTGTGTCAAGCGTTTTTGTGCCCGCCTCGGGATTTGCTATTACAAGGTATTTCATCTTGTCTTCTTCAAGCTTCCGGCATTGTTGATATGGAACATTATCATACCCAACAACTTGATTAATAATCGTTTTTCTGGTATTAAAACCTGATTTGCAAAAGGAATTCGGAGGATATTTAATGACAGAAGAAGCCGCAGTTAGCGAAAAACTCAGCATGAAAAGCCTGCTCGAAGCGGGGGTACATTTCGGACATCAGAAAAGCCACTGGAATCCGAAAATGAAATCCTTTATCTTCGGAGCAAGAAACGGCATTCACATAATCGACCTTCAGCAGACCGTCACCCTCTTTAACAGAGCGTTTAACTACGTGAAAGACACGGCGGCGGACGGAGGAACCGTTTTGTTGGTGGGAACCAAGAAACAGGCCCGGGGAATAATCGAGGAAGAATCGCTCCGGTGCAACATGCCTTACATAAACACGCGTTGGCTGGGCGGAACCCTTACAAATTTCAACACGATACGCTCAAGGGTTGATTATCTGCTGGAACTAAAAAGGCTTGAAGAAGATGGACAGATGGAGCTGCTTCCGAAAAAAGAAGCGAAAAACCTGAGAAGAGAGATAGTAAAGCTAGAGGGACTTCTGGGCGGAATAGTGGGCATGAAGCAGGTTCCCGACGCTATTTTCGTCGTAGACACCAAAAAAGAACATATAGCCATAAAAGAAGCGAGAAATCTGTCGATACCGGTCATAGCGATCGTTGATACGAACTGCGATCCCGCGAACGCGGATTATCCGATTCCAAGCAATGATGACGCCATAAGGGCGATAAAGCTGTTCACTTCAAAAATAGCGGATGCCTGTATCGAGGGAAATCACATATATCAGGAAAAACTGGTCAGTGGGGAGGTTGAACAGGTAGAAAAAGACAGTCTTGAGGGCGTAGTGGTAGAAAGGAAAGTGTTCGTTTTCAAGGAAGCCGAATCTGATGATGAGGGGGAAGATTTCGTTTCGGTAGCGATTTCGGAATCTTCCGAAAGTGAAAACGCCCAGGCGCAGAAGGAAATGTCAGAGAATACAGAAGATAAAAAAGAGGACTAGAAATGGCTGAGATCAAAGCAGCAATGGTAAAGGATTTGAGAGAAAAGACGGGTGCTCCTTTTCTTGACTGTAAGAACGCGCTTGTGGAAACCGAGGGGAATTTCGAAAAAGCGACTGAGATCCTGAGAATAAAAGGCGTTGCGAAAGCATCTAAAAAAACTACCAGAAAAACCGATCAGGGAATTATTTCCTCATACGTTCACGCAGGCGGCAAGATCGGCGTAATGCTCGAGGTTAACTGTGAAACGGATTTTGTGGCCAGAAACGATGAATTTCAGAATCTCTGCAGGGAAGTCGCTATGCAGATAGCGGCAAACAATCCGGTCTACGTAAGAAAGGAAGAAGTTTCAGAAGAAGAAATAGAAAATGAAAAGCGGATCCTCAAGGCGGAAGCTATGGAATCGGGAAAACCCGAGAATATAGCAGAAAAAATGGTTGCGGGAAGAATAAACAAGTTTTTCGAGGAAATATGTCTTCTTGAGCAGCCATATATAAGAGATCCTAAAATAAAAATCGTAGACCTCGTAAACAATCTGATAGCAAAAATCGGCGAAAACATAGTTGTAAAAAGGTTCGTAAGATACCAACTGGGCGAATGAAAAAACCGGACAATGGGATCCTCTGAAAAAATCATCCCGAAATATAAAAGAGTCCTTCTCAAACTCAGCGGAGAAGCTCTTCAGGGTCCCGGCCAATTCGGTATCAATTCCGAAGTAATTGAATACGTCTCCGAAGAAATAAAAAGCATCTACTCCCTTGGAGTGGAAACGGCCATAGTCATAGGCGGAGGAAACATCTTCAGGGGTGTTTCCAGCTCTTCAAAGGGCATGGACCGTTCCACGGCCGACTATATGGGGATGCTGGCGACTGTGATAAACGCGCTTGCTCTGCAGGATTTTCTCGAGCGAAAGGGTCTTCCGACCCGCATACAAACCGCACTTGAAATAAAGCAGGTCGCCGAACCCTTTATCAAAAGAAGGGCCATACGTCATCTTGAGAAGGGAAGGATAGTCATATTCGCCTCAGGTACCGGCAATCCGTTTTTCACGACCGACACGGCGGCAACCCTGAGGGCTCTTCAGATGGGAGCGGATATCATAATGAAGGCAACCAAAGTCGACGGCATTTATGACGAGGACCCGGTTAAAAACAAGGATGCTTCTAAGTTCTCCGAACTCACTTACATGGAAATCCTTAAGAAAGGGCTGAAAGTAATGGACGCGACCTCAATCTCTCTTTGCATGGAGGGAAATATCCCCATAGTGGTTTTCGATCTTTTTGAAAAAGGCAGCATAGAGAAAGTTATACGCGGAGAGAAAGTAGGTACTATTGTAAGGAGCGGTACGGAACAATGAGTGAAGAGCTGTCCGTTGAAGAACTTTGTATTGACGCCGAAGACAGAATGGACAAGACTGTAAGCGTTTTCGAGCAGGAACTCTCCAGAATAAGAACCGGCAGAGCGTCGGCGGCTCTTGTCGATACGATGAGAGTTTCCTATTTCGGCGCCCAGACTCCAATTAACCAACTCGCCAATGTGTCGGTGCCCGATAGCTCAACCATACTCATACAGGCATGGGACCCGGGCGCGGTCGAGGAAATACAGAAAGCGATCGCGCAATCAGAACTCGGAATAAACCCGTCGGTTGACGGGAACACTATCAGACTTGTTATACCTCCCCTGACCGAGGAAAGAAGGAAGGAACTTGTCAAACACACGGGCAAAGTTGCCGAAGAACACAGGGTCTCCATAAGACAGATAAGAAAAGATGCAAATAACCTGATAAAGAAGGCCGGAAAGACAGACAACCTTCCAGAAGACGAAACAAAAAAAGCCCTCTCCGAAATACAGGAACTCACTGACGAGAGGATAAGCAGGTTAAACGCCCTGCTTGAAAAGAAAGAAAAGGAAATATTGGAAATCTGAGAACCGCACGGATTACCGGCTTATAACCTTGATGCCATCCATGTAGGGAACCAGCACCTCGGGAATTTCTACGGTTCCTTCTTCGGTCTGAAAATTCTCAAGAATCGCCAGAAGAGCCCTGCCCACGGCCACACCAGAACCATTAAGGGTATGAAGATAGGACGGCTTGGATCCCTTTGATTTCCTGTACCTTATGTTAGCCCGCCTTGCCTGAAACGCCTCAAAATTGCTGCAGGATGATATTTCCCTGTATCTGCCTTCGCTCGGCACCCACACTTCAAGATCATAAGTCTTGGCCGAAGAAAATCCCATGTCCCCTGTGCAAAGAACAACGACCCTGTAAGGAATACCGAGAAGCTCGAGAATCTTAGCGGCATCGGCGGTCAGCGTCTCAAGCTCCTCGTATGAGTTCTCCGGGTTAGCAAAACGCACAAGTTCCACCTTGTTGAACTGGTGCTGCCTTATTATTCCGTGCACGTCTTTTCCGTAGGAACCCGCTTCCTTCCTGAAGCACGGAGTGTAGGCCACGTATTTAATCGGAAGCATCTCTGCGGGAATTATTTCGTCGCGGTGAATGTTTGTAACCGGAACCTCGGCAGTGGGAACCATGTAATAATCCGTATCGCTCAGTTTGAAAAGATCTTCTTCGAACTTGGGAAGATTTCCCGTCCCCGTAAGACTCTCGGTGTTGGCTACGAAGGGAGTGAGAACTTCTGTGTACCCGTGCTGCTTGGTATGAACATCTAGCATGAAATTTATAAGTGCCCTCTCAAGCCGCGCGCCTGCATTCTTGTAAAGCGCAAATCGCGCGCCCGCGATCTTCGTAGCCCTCGGAAGGTCCAGTATGTCAAGCTCGTCCCCAAGCAACACGTGATCTTTTACCTCAAAGTCAAAATCCCGGGGTTCTCCCCACTTTCTTATCTCAACGTTCGCCGTGTCGTCGGGCCCTTCGGGAACCGAGGAGTCGGGCATGTTGGGAACGTTCAGGAGAAATTCCCTGAGAAGCATCTCCGCCTCGGTTTTCTTCTCATTGAGATCCTTTATCTCTTCGGAGAGGGCCTTGAGTTCCGGAAGAAGTCTCGAAAGCTCGTCTTCATCCCCCGATCTCTTAAGAGTGCCTACCTTCTTTGAACCCTCGTTTCTCCGGTGTTCAAGGGCCTCGACCTTCTGTATTATCTCTTTTCTACGGGAATTCAGTACGGCAAATTCCGAAAGATCGGTGTCAAACCCTCTGGTAGCGAGTTTTTCGCCCACAAGATCGATATTTCGCTCAATTAATTTGGGATCCAGCATTTAGAACACACGCTCCGCAAGAACCTGAAGAAACAAAAAGTCAGGTGTCTAATGTACACTCACAGCCGATATTTTCAAACAGTTTGCAACTTTGCACAAAAGGTTCTTTTCGGGTTTAATAACCGGATAGATAAGCCCGAAAAAACATTGATGAGGGGAGCGCGTAATGGAAATACTGAATAACGGAATAGAAATAACCTACTTTGGACATTCCACTTTCTTGGTAAAATCACCCGGTGGCAAAACGGTGATGCTTGATCCGTGGATCCAAGGAAATCCCTCGTGCCCGGAGCAACTCCGTGAAGTCGGCCACATTGACATTATAACAGTCTCGCACGGGCATTTTGACCATATAAGCGACGTGATTCCCCTTTACAGGAAATACAACTCCAAGGTTGTGGCTAACTGGGAAATCTGCGACTGGCTGAGCTCAAAGGGGGTTGAGAACTGCATGCCGTGCAACAAGGGAGGCAACGTTGTTATAGACGGGATAAGGTTCACAGTGACCCACGCTCAGCACAGCAGCAGCATTAAAGAGGAAGACGGAACGGTTATTTACGGCGGGGAACCTGTAGGTTACGTAATAAAATTTGAAAATGATTACGCAATATACCACGCCGGAGATACCAACATTTTCGGTGACATGAAACTTATATCGGAAATATACAAACCGGAACTGGCAATGCTTCCCATCGGAGATCTCTTCACGATGTCCCCGCTTGAAGCATCGTACGCATGCAGACTGCTCAACGTGAAATGGGTCGTTCCTATGCACTACGAAACCTTTCCGCTTCTCGTGGGAACCCCGGATGAATTGAAAACGCTGACCAAGGACATGGATTCTCTGACGGTAGTTGCCCTTGAACCGGGACAGAAAATCACCTGACCTGCGGAGAACTTTTATTTGAAAACCAAGGGAATTCTTTTTATTGAGTGTGAGAAACGCTCCCGAAGATGCTCACTTGAAGGTGTGTTGACACAGAAACAATTTCCCAAACAATATTGAGTCATGAAAAACCCGGCAAGATTACTAGTTATCGTTGCTTTGCTCCTTGTGGTTTCCTGCGGGGGAAAGAAAGCAATCTACGAAGGAACAGCGGAGCAACTTAACAACGAAGTGGTCGAAGAACTTAACAAGGAAAGTGGTTTTCCCTGGATATTCGGCGGAACAAATTACGACAAAGTATTCGACATACTGAAAGAAATACAGATCCGCTACCCTTATACAAAGTACGCCGCACTAGCCGAACTGAGAAGCGGTGATGTCTATTTCAAAAAAAAGGAATACACCCTAGCCGCCGAAGAATACGAAAATTTCATAACCAACCATCCAGGTCACGAAGAACTTGATTACGCGATGTATCGACTCGGACTCTCCTACTATAAAATGAAATCGGGAAAGGACAGAAATCACTCGAAGCCGCTTAATGCGATAAAGTGGTTCACTTTGCTCAATAAAACCTACCCCGACTCCCCATACGCTGAGCAAACGCATGAAAAGATCGAGAAATCCAGAAAATTACTCGCGGAAAGAGAAATCTACATAGGGAAGTTCTACCAGAGGAAAAAAAACTACGAGGCCGCGGCGCAAAGATATAAAAACGTTCTGGAAAATTACTCCGACACCGAATATACAGAAAAAGCCAGAGAGCTTCTCTTAGAGACTCAAGAAAAGTTATCCGAGCAGTCATCCTAGTGACTGGAAAAATCTTTCCCCGTGGCTGGGGACAAACAATCCAGCTCATGAACTCAACGGCACGATAAATTCTCCGACTGTGCGCGTCGGTTCGACCAAACGATAAAACAGACATGATCAGAACATACAAGCTGCTTGCATATCTGGTCGCGGTTATCTTTCTCGCGTCCTGCGGGTCTTCTGATGAAGACAAGATAAATATGCTTCTTGACAAGAGGACCAGTGCCTTCGAACTAAAAGACCCCGAAATTTATTCGGAGTGCATACACGAAGATTACAGGATAACCTCTGGAGAAGAGGTAATTGACAAGCAGAAACTTGTGAACAGATTCAGGGATCACGTATCCGTCATTGACAAGGTATCATTCAGTGAGCCCGAAAGATACATATATATCAACGGAACAAACGCAAGGGTGATGATACTGTCTTCAATTGACGTGAAGATAGATGGCTATTCGATGACGTATAAAGCCAAAGAGGTTATTAACTTGTCGAAGGTCTTGGGGCGGTGGAAAATAACCAAGGAGTCTATGCTAAACCTGCTCAGCGGAACTATGATTCTTGAGAATTAACAGCTAGCCGAACTTCTTTTCAATATCTTCCTGCTCTTCCTTGCACTCTATGCAAAGAGTAGTCTCCGGCCTTGCGATCAGTCTCTGCTCCGAGATCTCCTCTTCACACACCTCGCAGATTCCATAGGAACCGTTTTCAAGCCTTGCAAGGGCGTCGCGTATTTTCCGAAGCAGCTTTCTCTCCCTGTCCCTTTCCCTCAGTTCAAGAACTCTGTTCGACTCGGACAGAGCCCTGTCAAGGGGATCGGGGAAAGAGTTGGATCCCTTGCTCATCCTATCAACAGTATTGTAGGCAATGCCCAATATATCGGACATCTTCTGAATCAGGATGGTTCTTACGGTCTCCCTAGTTTCTGCCTTCATGGCAAATATTATATATACCCGTGCTTTCTTTGTAAATTTGACTAGGCGCACCGAATATAATTAATTATCTGCCATGTCGAGAATGAAGAGACTTACGATCGAGTTGCCCAAGGAGATGGCCGCATCTGTTTCGGATCTGCTTTTGGGTCTTGAGGCCGGAGCCGTAAGCGAGGAGCAAGGAGAACACGGGAAACTGCTAATTCATGCGTATTTTGAGGAAAAAACGGATATCGCGGGAGTCATAACGACGGTAAAAGAGTTCTTGGCGCTGCTTGACGAAAACGCCGAGGCCGTACGGTTCACCACTCGATACATCAAACAGGCAGACTGGGAAGGATGGAAATCCTACTTGAAACCTGTAAGGGCAAGTCGCCGGATAGTCATCAAACCTCCTTGGGAAAAACACTACCAGGCGGAGCAAGGAACCGAGGTAGTTGAAATAAATCCAGGAAACGCCTTTGGCACCGGACACCACGAAACAACTAGGATATGCATAAGTTATCTGGATGAAATCATTGGGGAACACCCCGGATGTTCCGTTTTTGATGTCGGCTGCGGAAGCGGTATTCTGGGAATCTGCTCAATTAAACTGGGGGCGGGTGTTTCGTTTTGCGCAGACATAGATTTCAAGGCCGCAAGAGAGACCATCTCGAATTCCGCTGCAAACGGAACTTCCGACAGGGTAAAAGTCTGGTGTGGTTCTGCATACTGTACGCTAAAGAAATTCGACGTGATTGTTTCCAACACTTCCAGAGATACCCTCATCTCAATGAAAAACAGTTTAAAAGAGAGGCTTTTCCCCATGGGGTACCTTATAGTGTCCGGAATACAGGCAAGCGATAAACAGGAGATAGCCGGGATATACAGAAACTCGGGGTATGATATGGTTAGTGAGAAGGTCGAGAGTGGGTGGGCAGGACTTCTCTTCAGTCTAAAGAGAACGAGGAAGCCAAAGAAATGAACTCCTTTAAAACGATAGAGTGGAGAAACAACAGGGTTTTAATGATTGACCAGAGAAAGCTTCCCGGTGAGGAAGCCTATGTTGAATGCGCAAAGTTTGAAGAGGTGGCAGAATGCATCAGAGATCTGGTTATCAGGGGGGCTCCGGCTATAGGGATAGCAGCCGCCATGGGAATGGCTCTCGGGGCCACGAGCGTCAGCAACGATTCTTCTTACGAAGAATTCGCGGAGCGCATGAAAACCATATCGGAGCATCTGGCCCTGACGCGACCGACAGCCGTAAATCTGTTCTGGGCCATCGGCAGGATGAACAGATTGATCTCAGAATGCAGGGGCCAGAAAGTGGAAAAAATCAAGGAGCTTCTTATAACTGAAGCAATTAACATACAGGAAGAAGACCTCAGGACATGCATGCAGATCGGGGAGAACGGATCGGAACTCATAAAAGACAACTCTGTTGTCCTGACGCACTGCAATGCCGGAGGACTTGCCACCGCAGGTTACGGAACAGCTCTAGGGGTAATAAGATCGGCCTTTCGCCAAGGCAAGAACATAAGCGTAATATCATCAGAGACAAGACCGGTTCTTCAGGGAGCAAGACTTACCACTTGGGAGCTTGAGCGGGACGGCATTCCGGTCCGTTTGATAACCGACAGCATGGCCGGACATCTGATGAGCAAGGGGGTTGTTGATTCGGTCGTGGTCGGAGCCGACAGAGTAGCTTCAAACGGAGATACGGCAAACAAGATAGGGACATATTCCCTGTCAATCCTGGCGAAGCATCACGGGATCCCTTTCTACGTGGCAGCTCCCACTTCAACAATAGATAACGAATGTTCAAGCGGAGAGGATATTATAATCGAGCAAAGAAACCCCGAAGAGGTAACACACATAGACGGAAAACGGATAAGCGCCGAAGTAAACGCGATCAATCCCGCGTTTGATATTACACCAGCCGACAATATTGAATGCCTAATAACTGAAGTCGGTCTGTTCAAAAAACCCTACACTAAATCTCTCGGCAGGCTTAAAAGGGAAAATCAGTAATCTCCCCTTTCGATTTCCTCCTGAGCCTCGACGCTCAGTTTCGTAAAGGGCATGGCAATTAGTCTCTCTTCCCCTATCTTTTCCCCGGTAACCTCGCAGAAGCCGTATTCACCGTTTTCAATTCTCTTTAGAGCATCATCTATCTGATGTAGCTTGCTGCGTTCCCTGTTTGAGAGCGTAAGGGCAAGCTCTCTCTGCCTGTCTTCTGATGCATGGTCGTAGAAATCTCCTACGTTGAAACGCAGGTGGTCCGATTCCTCTCTCATTGACCTGGTCACGTCTTCAAGCAGTTCCTCTCTCATCTCCTTGAGCATCGCCGTCATCTGAGCAAGAAACCTCTTGGTATACTTCTTGGGATTGGTTCTCCTCGACTTGGCCTTTGTGGCGGTCGCTGCAGAAGAACTTTTTTTCGCAGGGGGTTTTTCGGTTTGTTTCTTCTTTACTCTGGGCACGCTGACTCCTCTCGTGATTGAAGTTCAGATTTTCTAGGGAGAATTAAGATAAAATCATTATTCGTTTTGTCAATACTACTAGTTTCAACACTTAAAGCTTTTTATCTTGCCATATCCTCCGCCTTGGTGATAATATAGCTTTTTTGATTCTAGCCCTTCCGAAATGAAAAAGAACCCTAACAGCAGGGACGCTTGGGCAACCAAGACTGGTCTGATTTTAGCCATGGCAGGCAACGCCATAGGTCTTGGCAACTTCCTCAGATTTCCCACGCAGGCCGCGGAAAACGGTGGCGGCGCTTTTATGATCCCCTATTTCATAGCATTTATCATGATAGGGATCCCCATCATGTGGATGGAATGGGGAATGGGAAGGTACGGAGGGTCCCGCGGGCACGGAACAACTCCCGCGATCTTCAATCTCTTCTGGAAAAGTCCCGTTTCCAGAATCCTTGGCGTTATAGGACTCTGGATACCCCTTGTTGTAACAATCTACTATGTTTACATCGAGTCCTGGACTTTGGGATACGCCCTGCACTTTCTCTTGGGAAGTAATCCCAGTCTTGACCCTGGGTCGGTTTCAAACGCTGCGGAGTATGTAAAGCCTTACAGCAGTTTTCTTGCCAACTATCTCGGTGCGGGAGACGGAGTCCTTCTTTCCCCTTCCAAAATGGCTATTACAGCTTTTGTAATCACAATCGCCGCAAACTTCTACATCATGCTAAAAGGAATATCTGGAGGCATAGAGATATTCGTCAAGTACGCCCTTCCCCTGCTGTTTGTTCTGGCGATAATACTAGTAGTAAAAACTCTGACGCTTAAAACTGATTACGGAACGGCGATCGAAGGCCTTAATTTTCTCTGGAATCCGGACTTCGAAGCTCTTAAAAACCCGAAGGTATGGATAGCGGCGGCCGGGCAAATCTTTTTCACGCTGAGTCTGGCTTTCGGGGCGATAGTGGCGTACGCGTCTTACATAAAGATCGACGATGATGTAACGCTAAGCGGTCTGACTTCTGCAACCCTCAACGAAACGGCGGAGATAGTTCTTGGGGGCTCGATAGCCATTCCGGCGGCGGTAGCGTTTTTCGGAGTAGCAAGCGTGGTCACAGTAGCGCAGTCAGGCGCTTTCAGCTTGGGATTCGTAAGCCTCCCCGCCGTGTTCGCCAGCATTTCGGGAAGCCTGGGAGGCGTTGAAGTGGGGAGAATTTTCGGATTTTTGTGGTTCTTTCTCCTGTTTTTCGCCGGCATGACTTCGTCCGTAGCTATAGCTTATCCAGTAGTAACTTTCCTCCAGGATGAATTCAGCATCTCAAGAGAAAGGGCGGTCGTATACACCATGCTGATAATAATAGTAAGCGTACTGCCCGTGATACTGATAAGTCAGGTTCTTGATGAATGGGATTTCTGGGCCGGCACTATAATGCTTGTCGTATTCGGATTCATCGAAATAGTGATGTTCATGTGGGTATTCGGATCCGAGAAGGCCTGGAATGAGATAAATTCTGGCGGATTCATAAAAGCTCCACGTGTTTTTTACTACATTCTGAAATACCTGACGCCGTTTTTCCTTCTGATTCTCATATGCTGGTGGGGATACACCAGCCTGCCTTCAATAATCGGAGCGAGCAGCTGGAACATCTGGTTCGCTAGGCTTTATATTGTAGGGTTGTTTGTCTTTCTGTCAGCTATGGTTTATATTGCCGGTAGGAGGGAAAAATAATGGATTTTGCTTCTGCACTCTTCATGTTCATTTCTTGGGCGAGCGTCCTGTCTCTTCTCTCTTTCTGTCTTATAAAATTCCACAGAAATCCCAAATAATTATCACAGCGCAGAAACAGAGCAAAAAGCATGCTCTTACCCCAGTTGGGAACCGGACTGTATTGCTTCTGGATTAACTCTGTTCCGTTTCTTCATGAAAAACCTCTTCGGGTTTTCCAAGACGGAAAATCCTTACAACATCTTCAAGCTGATGCAGCAAAAAGAGAGTCAGTGTAAAAGATGTAGCGAAAAGAACGAGGGAGTTTCCTCCGATTATCGCTATGAGGACTAATATGGCCGAATAATAATTCCTCCTCCCCAAGGGACGCATTCGGGCAATCAGCTTTCTCAGGAAGGAGAGTTCCTCGGGATCAATGTGCTTGTCAACTTCAAAGTAGGCAACCAGACTGCCGGAATTCGTGTACTTTATCAAAAAGTAAAACGACCATATCAGAAACAGGATGAAAACGATGACGTTGTAGCTTCCGAGCACGACCGCAACGGTGCTTCCGGTCTGAAGGTAATACCCAACAGGAACTCCGATCAGAAAAGAAAGCACGGTGAACTGGTCACTTATCGTATCAACCCACTGTCCCTTCTTGGTCTCCATAAGCTTTATTCTCGCAACTTCCCCGTCACATCTGTCCAAAACGGTTGCCACCTGCATGAAAAGAGCTCCGAGCACCGGATGGCCAAGAGCATAAAACGGGCCGCAGAGCACCCCGATCAGGTTAATCAGAACGCTTACCGCGTTAGGTGTAAGAGACGTTCTTATCAGAAGCTTGCTCAGGGGAAGAGACATCCTGCCGTTTATATTTCTGGCTATCCATCCCGTAGCCGTTTTACCTACGTGAGAAAAGATGATTCTTTCCGCTTCTTTTCGAGATTCTGCCGTATCAGAAAGACGGTACCAATATCCACTGTCGCCGCCGAAGATTCTCATGCGGTGCCGTTTAGCCTCTTCGTCAAGCCAGGTATCAAGCCCGGTGGCCGAAAGAACTGTGGTAACTTCCGTGGAATTTATGGAAAAAGCGCCTAAAACACCACTCCCTCCTCCGAAATACCTATTTACGTAACCTGTTTCCCTGTCCATACCGATAACAGGATCAGCACCCTTGTTAACCAGGACGGAAATCTCGTCTTCTCGACAGTCAACCGAATCACGAACGAATTTCTCAAGAGAAGCTGCATTCGTAACAACAAGGGAAGATTCTAGAACAAGTACTCTCTCCGAATCTATCGACACGGACTCTCCGGGCAAGACCCAGTTTATGTCCGATGTAATCCTCGGATCATCTATAAGAAGGTTTTTCAGAAAACCCGCGTTGTCGGTAATGATATGAAACTGCTCGACCCCGACACGCTGGCAATTTATTATGATTCTTTTGAGTTGGGGGACTTGCGCTATCGATTCACTCGGAAATTCGGACAGATCCTCACCATTTGTTCCCGTGCCAGAACAAAGTACGATAGCGTTTTTCATGGCAGATTATTCAGAGGAGTCAACAACCCTCAGAAGACTTGGCACGCGGTATTCCTTCTTCAAGAAATTGTCAGCCTGCTTCCTCGCCCTGAAAAGATCCATTGGACAGTCAACGTCCATCCAGTAAAGCTCGCCGATATCCAAGGGCTTGATCTTATATCCCTTGCTTATAAGCCTGTGTATCGAGGATATATACCATTTCCCCTCAGCTCCGGGATTCCTCATTTCCTCTTCAACCGCTCTTTTCAGCAGCTCAACCCCCGTATCCCTGAATACTCTTATGCCGACCGACTCGGCCGAAGCTTCACCGTTTGATATTTCCTTGCTGATCTTTGTGATCCTGCTGTCGTCGACAACCACCTTCATGTCTTCCCTCTCGTAGCGAGGCCTCTTTTTTATGGGAAGACAGATCTTCTCATCCCTTACCGAAAGCGCCTTGTCCAAAACCCCTATCTCGTAGACGTCGTCTCCGTTCATGACCACCAGATCTTCATCAAATTCGCTTCTGGCTATCCACAGAGACACAAGACTGTTTGTGGACTGGTAAAAAGGATTGTAAAGAGTGTTGATCCTCATTCCCAAGCCGTCGTAGCTTCTCAGGAAATCCTCCACTCTCTCGAAACCGAAACCCACGACAATAACGACTTCGTTTATGCCGCAGTCCCTTATAAGGTTTATCTGGTGCTCAAGTATGGATATGTTCCCAATATCAAGAAGACATTTGGGCTTGTCGTGAGTGTAGGGATATAGCCTAGTTCCCCTTCCCGCTGCGAGTATTATAGCTTTCATAAATCAGATTTCTTAAATAGACGGCCATACGCCGGTAGAATCGCGAAGTGCAAACCATAGGCTCAGTGAAAAGCACTAAGCACAACGCTTCACTTCTCCAACACCCTCTGGAATCCTAATGTAACTACAGGAGCTAGGTATGTCAAACACGCTCTCAATCGGCAAAGTCTTACGTGGATTCTGCCCGGAATACGGGAGAGTTACCCGTCGGTCGCAAGTTTTAGACCGTTAATCCCGGATTTTATGCTGATTATATTGTTCATCTCATCCACGTATATAAGCTTGGGTCTGTGTGTCTTGCTCTGTTCTTCATCATAGATTGCAAAATCCGCTATTATAAGGCAGTCGCCTTTCCTCGCAAGATGTGCAGCCGCACCGTTTACACAGACCGTGTTTGAACCTCTTAGGCCTTCAATCACGTAAGTCGAAAAACGGTGACCATTGGTCAAATTGAAAATGTGAACCTCTTCATAGGGAAACAGATCCGCCGCGTCCATGAGATTCCTATCAAGCGTAAGACTCCCCTCGTAATCTAGTTCGGCATCGGTAACCGTAACTCTGTGTATCTTGGATTTCAGGAGTACTCTTTGCATTACCAACCTCTTAAAGCACAGTATTATCGATAAGCCTAGTATCGCCCACCCTAACGGCTAAGGCCACCAGATCGCCTTCCACAACTCTGTGCCGGAGCTCAAGGGTTTCTGGGTCTCTTATCTCAATATAATCAATATCATTAATTTGTGCCATGCGCAATACCCGATTCGCCTCGCTAAGCAGAATTCTGCAATCATCGCAACCGCTTTTGAATTTCTCCCCGACCTCGCGCAGGGCTTTGTTTACCGCAGCCGCCCTGATTCTCTGTTCAGCACTCAGATAAGCGTTTCTTGAACTCATCGCAAGTCCATCCGGTTCTCGTATTATAGGCATTTCCACTATTTCAATGTCCATATCGAAATCCCGCACCATTTTCTGGATGATCTTAAGCTGCTGGTAATCCTTTCTTCCGAACACCGCAAAATCCGGGCGGACAACGTTAAAAAGCTTAAGTACAACCGTTGCCACCCCGTCAAAATGCCCCGGCCTGAAAGGACCACAGAGACAATTCCCGAGATTTCCCACTGAAACCGTGGTTTCAAAGCCGCCGGGGTAAATATCGCTTACATCCGGATAAAACAGGTAGTCTACGCCACAATGCTCAAGTTTCTTTATATCGCCTTCATAGTCCCTTTCATAACGGTCGAAGTCCTCACCGGGTCCGAACTGCGTGGGATTGACGAAAATACTTGCGACCGTCACATCCGCTCTTTCCACCGCCTTCTCAATGAGACTGATATGCCCTTGGTGCAGAGCTCCCATAGTGGGAACAAAGCCTAGTTTTTTACGTGCTTTCTTGCAGGCATCGGAAACCTCCTTCATCTCGTAAGGGCGGTTAAGCACGGAAAGCGACTCTGCGCTATCCATAAGAGTGCTCCTGCGAGGGGAACGTTCCCTTTTTTACGTCTTCCACGTATTTCTTCGTCGAATCGGAGATTGTCTCCGCGACCTCCGCGTATTTTTTGACGAACTTGGGAAGCGGCTCCGGCGTGAGTCCTATCATGTCGTTTACAACAAGCACCTGTCCATCGCAATCCGCCCCAGAACCTATTCCGACAGTCGGTATCTCAAGACTCTCGGTGATGTCTCCGGCCACTGCCGACAGAACGCTTTCAATAACTATCATGAAAGCGCCTGCCTGCTCACAGGACTTGGCAAGATTCAAAAGCTCCTCGCGTTCACCCGAAAGACATCCCTGCACTTTGTAACCACCCATTACGTGAACGGACTGGGGACAAAGCCCTATATGGGCAACAACGGGAATCCCGGCCTTCTGGATGCGATACACGGTATCAACGTACTCCTCGTTAATCTCGAGCTTGACTGACTCCGCTTGTCCTTCTTTTAAAAGCCTTCCGGCGCTCTCTATGGCATCTTCGGGGGATTTCTGATAGGAAAGAAAGGGCATATCCGAGCACAAATGTGCCCGCGCCACACCCCTTGAAACAATTTTCGTGTGATAAATCATCTCATCAAGCGTAACGGAAAGCGTATCTTCAAGACCCTGAACCACGTTGCCGAGAGAATCCCCGACCAAGACCACGTCAACTCCCGCCGCATCCACTATCGCGGCGACTGTAGCGTCATACGCCGTTATCATGGCGATTTTCTCGCCACTCTCTTTCATTTTGCGAAAATCAGTTGTTCTCAGCTTCTTCATCATTCGACTCTATCTCTTTTTCGAAACCGCGGGGAATCACTCAACATATATTCTGGCTGAGTATCCCCGCTTTCTCAAAACTACGCGAAGCGTCTCGGCGTCTTTCCTTTTCTTGAATCTGCCCACCCTCACCCTGTAATAAGTATCCCCCTCAAAGGCAAAAGATTCCACTCTCACCTCCTCGTCCGTGACACGCGAGAGCTTTCTTTTGAGTTCATTAGCCCCCGCCTTGCTTCGAAAAGAGCCGGCCTGGACTGTGTAGAGAGAGACGAAAAGACTTTCTGACCTTTCAGAGGGCGTCGACAATACCTCTATTTTTACCTCCGCAACACCACTTCTGATAAGTCCGATGGACTTCGCGGCCGCGTATGAGAGATCTATCACCCTGTCCCCTATGTAAGGACCCCTGTCATTTATCCTGACCTTTACCTGCCTGCCATTCTCGCGATTGGTAACACGTACGACGGTACCAAAAGGAAGCTCCTTGTGCGCCGCAGTGTAGGCATTTCTGTTGAATACCTCGCCACTTGCGGACCTCTTGCCATGTTCCTTGTCCCCATACCAGGAAGCCTTGCCGTACTGTATGGTATCCGTCGACTTTGGCCGATGAAAATCCCGGCTTTCCCACCTCGGGAGACCTGAAGAAAAAGAGCAACCGACCGCAAAAAACGCTAGCAAAACAGCAAATCTGATCCAGATCATAAGATTTTATTTTACCATAACGGATTCTCTAGAAGACACTGACATGCTGGAAATACCCGTTCCACCAGCCGCAATCTTGAGATTATAAGCGGTTATAATAAAATACTGCCAGCAAAAAACAGGCAGACACCTATGGACCGGCCGCAATATAATTTCTCCCTCATAAACCGACTTCCCCCTTATGTGCTCGGCGTAGTCAACGAACTCAAGCACCAGGCGCGCGCCAGAGGGGAAGATATAATTGACCTCGGTATGGGAAACCCCGATCAGGCCACGCCAGACCATATAGTGGAGAAGCTCCGCGAAGCGGTTAGGGAGCCCAGAAACCACAGGTACTCCACTTCCGCCGGACTGCCCAAGCTTCGTCTGGCCATAACCGACTGGTACAAAAGAAAGTACGACGTTGACCTTGATCCGGATTCAGAAGCCGTCGTTACCATAGGTTCAAAGGAAGGCATATCCCATCTGATGCTTTCAATACTATCCCCGGGAGATATGGCGATAGTTCCCGATCCCACCTATCCCATACACACCTACTCTGTAATAATAGCGAGGGGAGACACCCACAGTTGTCCGATGGGGGAGAAAGAAGACCTGATACTCTCTATAGAAAAGGCGATAAAGCAAGTGTGGCCGAAACCCAAGGTGCTCATTCTTTCCTTCCCCAACAATCCGACCACACAAGTCATGGATCTTGATTTCTTCGAGAAAGTCTGTGACCTGGCGCGAGAAACGGGTCTTACGGTGATACATGACCTTGCCTACTCGGAGCTGTGTTACGACGGGTACAAGGCCCCGAGCATAATGCAGGTAAAGGGGGCCAAAGACATCGCGGTAGAGTTCTACTCCCTCTCCAAAACCTACAACATGCCCGGCTGGCGGGTCGGTTTCATGGTGGGGAACCCGGAAATCGTCTCGGCGCTCAAAAGGATAAAAAGCTATCTTGACTACGGAATATTCCAGCCGATACAGATAGCCGCGATCACGGCTCTTAACGGACCCCAGGAGTATGTAGACAGTATAAGGGAAACCTACAGGTCAAGAAGAGACAAATTGATCGAGTCATTCGCAAGGGCCGGATGGGAAATCCCGAAACCGAAGGCAACGATGTTCGTATGGGCGCAGATACCTGAGGAGTTCGCAGAAATGGGGTCGCTTGAATTCTCGAAACTGCTCATAGAAAAATCAAAAGTCGCCGTTTCCCCGGGAGTGGGTTTCGGAAACTACGGAGAAGGCTTCGTAAGGCTCGCACTTGTTGAAAACGAGAACAGAATAACTCAGGCAGCAAGGGGCGTGAGAAAACTTTTTCAGGACTTCCACGGTTAGATTGCTAAAAAGCCTGCCCTATGCTTATAAAAATCTTGAACCTTTCGTTCCTCTCCTCTCCGTCGGGGTTTAGAAGGTAGCCGAAATCCGCTCTGATCGGCCCGATTATCGTATTGTACCTCAATCCCGCGCCGGCCGCGTACTTTAGGTCAAAAGCACTGAAACCGAAGCTATCCGAATAAACATTTCCGTAATCGAAGAAAATCACCCCCCCGAGCCTACTAAAAAGCCCGAAGCGGATTTCGGCGTTGCCCACGACCATGGAGTTGCCCCCAAGAGGATCCCGGTCCGGATTAAGAGGACTCAGATGCTGAAATGAGTAACCCCTCATGCTCGCGCTGCCCCCGGCGAAAAACCTCTTGAAAATCGGCACGTCAAACATTTCGGTATCCCCGATCGTGCTTATGTTTCCAATCGTAAGCCTTTTCCCCAGAACTATTCCGGAAACATTTTTGTAATACCTCAACTCGGCAAGGAATTTCAGGTAATCGGTACGGTTGGAACTGATAATCTGAAGTGGCTTCTCCATGAACAAAAACAGCCGCATTCCCCTGGTAGGATTTATGAGGCTGTCAGTCAGATCATACTCAACTCCCAGATCAAGAAGCGTTATGAACACGCTGTCACGGGCACTTTCAATCGGTGTTCTCAGCACCTGAGACTCTATATCCGCATATACAACGTTTATGGAGCTGAAAACCGTAAGATGGTCAAAAAATTCCTTGGACGCGGTGCTGTTAAAATCGAAACTCAAGCCTTCGTAACCCGGAAAATCATCTCTTCTCACATCAAGCAGAAAAGCGAGGCTGGAATTTTTGCCGATCAGGTGAGGCTTATCGAGTTCAGCCATCAAACCGCGCGTCAGGGATGAATAACTGGAAGTAACCTGGAGGGTCTTTCCGCCGTTGAGAAAATTCCTCTGGTTCCAGGACAGCTGCGCCCTCAGATTGTCCTCCGTAGCATACCCCACACCGAACTTTATCGTTCCGAGTTTCCTCTCCGTGACGCTGTATGTCGTCTGAACCTCAAGTTTCTCCTCGTCGTAATCAGTATCCACTATGACGGAATTAAAAAGTCCCGTTTCAAAAATATTCGCCCGTGATTTCTGGGTTCTCGAGAGGGAAAACAGATCTCCTTTTTCATGCTCTATCTCACGCTCAAGAAGTCTGGTGGCAATATTGGAATTCCCCTTGAATATCACGTCGCCGAAATAATATTCCCGACCCGGATCAATGATAAATTCAACATTAACCTCTCTGCTCCTCAGGCTTACAATCGCTTCGGATTTTACATCCGCCAAAGGATAGCCCCCTTCGGAAAACAGTTCCGTGATAAGAACTTTTGATTTCTGGTAGTTTATCTGCGAAAAGGGTTTCCCCTCCTCAAGAAGGATCACCTTGGCGACATCGGAGACGTAATCGTCCGGTTCGTCCCCGAGAACCATTACGCTCAGAGTCTTCACTATTACTGGGTCTCCCTGGTCCACGGTTATTTCTATATCAACCTTTCGGTCTCCATCCCGGAAATCCAGGGTATGGGTTACGGTCGAGCCGTAATAGCCATGTTCCCTTAGAACCTGTTCTATTCTTTTTATATCGTCCTCAAGAAATTGCTCGTTGAATTCGGGGGGATCTTTCCAGAATTTTCTCGAGGGAAAAGGTGTAATCATAGCATCCTTTATCTTCTCGACTTTTATATCCTTTAGCCCCTTTATCTTGATTCCGGAAATAAATACCGTTTCGTCTCTCTCCGATTCCTGGGCTATAACTCCCTGGGGCAGGGAGAAAAACGCAAGAAGAAAAAGAAGCCCTGAAAGAAAAAAAACAAAGTGCCTAGGCACGCAGGGAAATTCACACGGAAAGCATCTGTGGTCAGAAAAAGAAGATATGGTACGATCCATTTCCATTAATGTTAACAAGGGCGCACCAATTTTAACAAGGGGATACTGAAAAAATCTCGACAGGGCTGGAAAGAGATGCGGGTCCTTATAGTTGGGCGGAAATAATAACCAGATTTACACAGAATCACACTTTCCACGACCTAAGACCCATAAACCGTCGCCGGAATTGCCGCGAGCACACCGCCCAGAAGTCAGTAATTCGAAGACAGAGAGAAAGGACAAGACCGCTTATACATAACGCGGTAATATGATATTATTTTCCCCGAGGTCACTAAGCCATGGAACTTTTACTGCTTTTGCTGTTTGTTCTCTTCGGATTCTTCGCCGGGACATATATACTGGGAACTTTCTTCTCCCTAGTTTTTATGCAGTTGCCGGAGACTTTCAGGTCAAGAGCCAGCGGGAGTCCTGAAGTGTCGGTGCAGAGGCTTGTTCATCTAATTTTGGAAACGGTAGGGTGGTTTTTGCTTCTAATCTCGCTTATATTCCTGGTAGATAAGTACCTCGCCGGCTATCAGAAGCTTTTTCTGTGCGGCATATACGTAGCGTTGGCTTTTCACATAGGGACGCTGCTGAATCTTTACGGAAGACCCTCGTAAAGGGAAAAACAAGAAAAAACCGCTTCGCTTTTTCGCACCGCGCTACCACGAGCGTGCTCTCGGGCTCCCATAAGCGGTCAATAGTTCGCGGCACGCCACAAAACCTGAAGGACAGACCGCTTTTTCACTGACTAGCGCTTTTCCCGCGCTGAAAAGTTGCCATCAATAAACATCTCCTTGGCAGGGTCTCCTGGAATTTCCCTGCGTTTGCGGTGCAGGTCCTTTGCCGTTTTTTTCTGCAGGATAGGTTTATGAACGTATTCAATTTCTATCGTTTTTTTCTGAGAGTTAAGGCTCGCGAGTATGACCGTGTCCGAAATATCCCATGACAGCACCTCGTAAGAGAACATCTTCTCCCGCTTAAAAGTGTCGCCGAGAGCACCTTTAAGGTCATCTATGAGTTCGTTCTTTGCGGATGCAAAACGGTTCTCATCCTCAAAACTGAATAAAATGGAGCTTGACATTAGCTTGTCTTTATAAAATTCAAGTCGGGTTTCATGGCCCGGCGGAGGATCAAGAGTAACCCCAGCGACAGAACCGCCCAGAACGACTCTCCAGAGATCATTTGAATATTTGCGGTCGGATACAATCTTGAGTTCTGAAAACTCAACCAGATTAAGAGCGTCTTCTCTTGAAATCCCGAATTCAAAACCGTGAGGAATCCTTAGATTCATCTGGCTTCCCTCAGCAGAGAAAGGAAGTAAAAAGCAAACCGAAAAAACAAGCGTCAGCCAGATTCTCACGTAATACATAAGCTTTTCCTTTGATATAAATCGCCAAACCCGTGGTATACTTTGGGACTTGTGATTCTAACCGTTTTATACAAGCTTGTTAAACGCAATGCACTGACACTTAAATGGAAACGATAATAGGAGTAATCGGAGCCGCGAACGCAACCGAGGAAGAGAAAAGGGCTTCGGAAGAGGTCGGAGTTCTGATTGCCAGAAAAAAATGTTTTCTGCTCTGCGGCGGGATGGGGGGAGTTATGGAAGCCGCGTGCCGGGGAGCGAAATCAGCCGGGGGCACAACAATCGGGATTCTACCCGGTCCGGAGGCTTCCTCGGCCAACAGGTTCATCGACATACCCATAGTCACGGGAATGGGAGAAGCAAGAAACGTGATAGTGGCGAAGTCGAGCCATTCGATAATCGCCGTCGGAGGCAGTTTCGGCACCCTGTCGGAAATATCGTTCGCGCTTAAGTCCGGAATTCCCGTCATCGGGCTTGACACCTGGGATGTCTCTAAGAGAATTATCAGGTGTAAAACCCCCCAAGAAGCAGTTCAAGCGGCCTTTGAGTTATCGTCTCAGGGGAAAAAAGCCGGATGAAAGTCTCACAGACATCCAGATGGAAAGAAAAATGTCACTTGAAGAAATCGAAAACCATATAAGACGCGTTCCTGACTTTCCGAGCAAGGGGATACTTTTTTATGACATAACCACGCTCGTAAAAAACGCCGAAGCTTTTCAAAAGTCTGTGAACATGATGGCGGAAATGCTCACGGGCAAGGAGATAACCTCTTTGGTCGCACCCGAGAGCCGGGGTTTCATCTTCGCCTCCGCCCTATCCTATAAGCTTGGAAAAGGGCTGATCCTGGTTAGAAAACCGGGCAAGCTGCCAAGCACAACTGCAAGCGTTTCATATGACCTTGAATATGGAGAGGATGTCTTGGAAATTCACAAAGACTCTATAAACGGGCAAAGCAGGGTAGTAATCGTTGACGATCTTCTAGCCACGGGGGGAACTGCACAAGGCACCGGACGCCTAGTGGAAGAGCTGGGCGGGAGCGTCGCGGGATACCTTTTCCTTGTAGAACTCACGGGGCTCAAGGGGGCTGAAGCGCTTTCTCCGCATCCAGTCTGGTCCCTGCTTAAAATGCCGGGGTAAAAATTGAAAAGAATAAAAGTCGCAGTCAGTTCGAACGAAGACAATTCCTATGAAATCCTGATCGGCCAGAATCTTCTGGGCCGGATTGCCAGTGATCTAGCCGAGGCCAAAATAGCTCATTCCCACGCCTTGGTAACCGATTCAAACGTGGCAGAGCTCTACGGAGGGAACCTTCTCCAAGACCTTGAGGAGGCACTCTCGGAAGTCAGAATGATTGCTTTTCCGGCGGGGGAACAGAGCAAGACCAGGAAAATCAAGTCCTTCATAGAAGACAGGATGCTCGAATCGGGATTCGGCAGGGATTCTTCGGTCATAGCACTCGGCGGAGGAGTAGTGGGGGACATTGCGGGATTCGTGGCCGCCACTTACATGAGAGGGGTTCCCTGCGTTCAGGTTCCCACCAGTCTGGTCGCCTGCGTTGATAGCTCGGTTGGAGGAAAAACCGCCGTAGACACCCCTCACGGGAAAAACCTCATCGGTGCCTTTTATCAGCCGTGGCGCGTGTACGTTGACACAGACACCCTTAAAACCCTCGGGCCGAATCAGCTCGCAGAAGGACTGGCCGAGATAATAAAGTACGGCGTAATAAAAAGCGAGAATCTTTTCTGTTACCTAGAAGAGAACATCGAAAAGATCTACGAGTTTGACGACGCGGCACTGCTTGAGGTAATAGAGGAAAGCTGCAGGATCAAGGCAGAAGTGGTCGAAAAGGATGAAAAAGAACAGAACCTGCGGAAAATCCTGAATTTCGGACACACCGTAGGCCACGCAATCGAGCAGCTCTCCGACTATACAATCTCCCATGGAGAGGCAATCTCGGCAGGAATGGTAATTGAGGGAAAAATCGCTCTAGGTAAAACGGGTTGGAGCGCGCAAGAGCAGCAAAGGCTCACCGGCCTCTTTAAGAGGGCAGGGCTTCCTACAGAACCTCCTAGCGATGTAAGCGTCGGGAAAATAATCGACGTTATGAAAATCGACAAGAAAGCCAGAAAAGGCAAAATAGAAATGTCGCTCCCCGAACGCATAGGGAGGATGAAAAAACAGGGGGGAAGTTACGGAATAAAGATCGGGGAGCAAGCCATAACTTCTGCTTTTAAGTCCTGATCCGGAAAATGAACTTAACCAACTCCGCCGTGGATATCTCCTTATTTTCGTTTCCGATCACAAGAGAAGACATCTTCGGCAACCGAAACCCCCTAGTGCTTGAAATCGGCTTTGGAGAAGGGGAATTTCTCATAGACGCGGCGCAGTGCGACAGAAGCAGAAACTACCTAGGTCTTGAAATCAAGGGGGGAAGGTTCCGCAAAGCGGTGCGGGCGGCGGAAAAACTCTCTCTCGAAAACTTAAGATTCGTCCATGTCGAAGCTGAAATCGCACTCAGACAGGTTTTCAGAGAAAAAATGTTCGATCTTGTCTTGGTAAACTTCCCCGACCCCTGGCCGAAGAAAAAACACTCAAAACACAGAATGTTTAACCGGGAATTCATAGGCTGCCTAGCAAAAGTACTTATGGGAAGCGGAAGAGCGGTAATAAAGACCGATCAGCTCAGTTACATCAAGCAGATAGTATCTGAGTTCGAAAGAAGCGGCCTATTTCGTCCGGCTTACCCTTCACCCGGCTTTATCGAGGCTAGAACAGGAGAAACCGAAACGAAGTTTGAAAAGCATTTCAGGGAAGCCTCGCAAAAGATATTCAGTGCCATTTTTCTAAACCTTCCCTAGAAAACAAGCTCAATACGTCAATATATAAAGACATCGTAATTGACATTAAGAATGTTCTATGTATTAAGTTTCCCCGTTCCGCACAAAACATGGAGGTTTTTTAAATGATAGTAGTAATGAAGCAAAAGGCGACCAAGGAAGAGATAGACAAGGTCAAATCCATTATAAAGGAACTTGGCTATTCGCCGCATCCGATCGAAGGAATTCTCAGGACTGTCATCGGAGTGGTTGGAGATGAGAGAGGAAAGCCACATGATCTCGACGTTCTCAAGCAGCTCCAAGGAGTCGAAAAGGTCGTTCCTGTGCTTCAGCCCTACAAGCTTACAAGCAGGGAAGTAAACGATGAAACCTCCGTTTTCAATGTGAAAGACATTGCAGTAGGAGACAAAAGAATCCCCATAATCGCAGGACCGTGCTCGGTTGAAAGCGAAGAACAGATAATGACAATCGCGGCTTCCATAAAAGATTCGGGGGCGTCAATGCTAAGAGGCGGGGCGTTTAAGCCCAGAACTTCCCCCTATTCTTTCCAGGGTCTTGGAAAAGAGGGACTGGAACTCCTCGTCAAGGCAAAAGAAATGACGGGACTGCCCATAGTGACCGAAATAATGAGCCCGGACGATCTTGAACTGGTCGAGGAATACGCGGATGTGCTTCAGATCGGAGCGAGAAATTCCCAGAACTACTCGCTTTTAAGACATGTCGGCAAGTCAAAAAAGGCCGTCTTGTTAAAACGGGGGATGTCAACAACTATAAACGAGTTTCTCATGTGCGCAGAATATATACTGTCGGAGGGCAACAGCAATGTAATGCTCTGCGAACGGGGGATAAGAACTTTTGAGACTGCGACCAGAAACACCTTCGACCTGAATGCAATCCCGGTACTCAAGGAAAAGACCCATCTGCCTGTTTTCGCCGACCCCAGCCATGGAACCGGCTACTGGCAGTACGTAATCCCGGTAACTTTAGCTTCAATAGCCGCCGGAGCGGACGGAGTAATAGTCGAGGTTCACAACAACCCGGAGGTCGCCGTCAGTGACGGAGCTCAGTCGCTTAAACCAAAAACATTTAAAAACCTGATGGAAAAAGCTGCTCCCGTTGCCGAAGCCATCGGAAGAACCATCTAGGAATTCTTGGTTCAGGATGAAATCAGCACTCTTCTTCCGCTGAGAGTCAGTTTCCCCTCGCAGAAAAGCCTTATGGCTTCGGGTAATATCCTGTATTCTTGGGCGTGGACTTTCTCAAGCAGAGTCTCCTCCGTATCTTCCTCCGTAATCGGGACAGCCGCCTGAAGAATAATCGGACCCGCGTCAACCTCTTCTCCCACGAAATGGACTGTGCAGCCGGTCTGCTTCACGCCGTAGTCGAGCGCCTGTTTTACCGAGTTTGTTCCTGGAAAAGAAGGGAGTAAGGAAGGATGAATATTGATGATACGGTCTTTGAAGCGGTCTATGAAATAAGGTGTGAATATCCTCATGAATCCGGCAAGCACGACAAGTCCTATGTCGTACCTGTCGATTCTCGTAACTATCTGTCTTTCAAACTCTTCCCTTGACTCAAAATCTCTGCTGTTTACCAGTTCTAAGGGAATACCGTGTTTCCTGGCCCTCTCAATTGCCATGACTCCCGGAGTATCGCAGACAACCACGGCTATGTTTGCGGATTCAATACCGGAATCTATTACCGCCTGAAGATTTGTTCCGCTTCCGGAAACAAACACGGCAACATTTATCTTTGACATTGCAGACTCTGGAAACTTGAGAAAACAAGGAAAGAAAAAAAGGGCAGCTACCTACTTTCCCACTCCTGAAAGGAGCAGTATCATCGGCCTATAAGGACTTAACTTCCGGGTTCGGGATGGGACCGGGTGCTTCCCCTTCAGCATAGCCACCCTAGACTTGGAAAATTACCATCGGAAAAAATAATGTCAAGCTGGAATATCAGTCGTTGTTAAAACCCCTTATGGGAAGAGCTCTTCCAAATCTTTTGAGCTTCTTAATGGCCTTCACCTCAATCTGCCTTATTCTCTCGCGTGTAACATTTAGTTTTTTTCCTATTTCTTCAAGTGTGTATTCCTTGTCTTCATCTATACCGAAACGCATTTTGACGACTCCTTCCTCCCCGTTACTGAGGTTGGTACAGAGCGCATTGCGCATAATCCGGTTTAGTTCCTTAGTTTCGAGCATGTCAAGCGGAGAAGTGGAGGCCGGATCCGAGATAATATCCATAAGCCTGCAGTCATCCTCGCCAATCGGGGATTCGAGAGAGATCGGGTCGCGCGAGACCTTCATGATTTTCATGACCTTATCAAGAGACATATCCATTGCTTCGGCTATCTCTTCGGGTCTGGGCTCCCTCCCCAATTTCTGCATTAGGGATCTTGAAACCTTGTTGAGCCTGTTTATGTTTTCGGTCATGTGAACCGGAATTCTTATGAGACTTCCCTGATCAGCTATCGCGCGCGTAATGGCCTGCTTTATCCACCATGTCGCGCAGGTTGAGAACTTGTATCCCATTCCATGTTCGAATTTTTCAACCGCTTTCATCAACCCCATATTGCCTTCCTGAACCAGATCAAGAAACGGCAGCCCCCTGTTAACGTATTTTCTCGCAATGCTGACTACGAGCCTAAGATTGCACTCTATAAGTTTTTTTCTGGCTTTTTTGGTAGCTTTCTTTGCCTTCTCGAACCTTCCAAGCACCTTTTTAAGCGAAGCAATTTCCTCTTCGGAATATTCAGATTTCGAGCCGTTGCCAATCGCATCGCCCGAACCATTCATCACGCAATCACATTCTCCGCTTTCGACTCTGTTCACATACTCAACGGCCAGACTGTATATCCTGCTTGCCTGTGCCGAGGAAAAATCGATTTCGTCAAGTAGCTCTACAGTCCGCTCGTTATTTTTTCTGATTTTCCTTGAGATCTTAGCCTTGTCGTTATCTGAAAGCTTCGGATTGCCGAGCTTATTTCTCAGTTCCTCGGTCTCGGCAAATAGCTCTCTGATCGGAAGGAAGTTTTTTACAGAATTGCTATATGCTTCGCCGTTAACTGAGGATTCCACATCCTCGCCTTGGTAGGAGACGTCGCCTGCTCCGAGCGTTCCCTCTTTGATCTCTTCTTCGAGTTTGAGAACCTTTTTCATCATGAAAGGGTTCTCTATTATCATTCTCGCGATTATTTTTTTGCCTTTCTCAATCTGTCTTGCTATCTCAACTTCTTCCTCCTTCGAAAGGAGGGAATGCTGTGCAATAGCGAGAATGTATGATCTTATAGGATCCTGTTCGGAGTCCTGACTCTTTGTGTTTTTGAGCTTGTCTTCCGTTTGAGAATCAGCGGGGACGTTCTGAAAACCCTGTGCGGATTCAGAAAATTCACTCTCGTCCTGAGTGTCAACTTCATCCCCTAACCCGTTAGCTTGGTCGTTTGGGTTCAACTGACAGTTCCTCTTATGGCTTTTTCCATGCTCACCAGATCCCTGTATTTCTCAACAAGTTCTCTTTCGAGACTTTTGTCCGAGGAGTCGCGCTGCTTGCGGATTCTATCTATTACTTCGTTGCGCTTAAAAGCTATATCTCTCAGTTCAAGCTCCCTCACACAGTCGTTTAATATTTTCTCCGAAGTCGTCTCGTCTATCAAATCATCCGAAGAAAAAATCAACTCACTCAGCAACTGCTGCATTTCGATTTCTTCAAAAGAACTCATCAGGGAGGAGATTTCGGTAAACTCCCCTTCACCCACACGTTTGAGAATAACCTTTAAATCACCATTTTCAAAATGCTTTTCGATATTTTCTATTTTTTCGGCGCTGAGCAGTCCAGGAAATTTAAGCAGTATTCTCACAATTTCTCTCTCGTGAATGCTCTTCTCCGGAACCAGAGCTACAGGCGCAAGCGACCCACGGTTTTTCCCTGGGTCCGGGCTTTTTACCAGAGAAAGGAACTCAGACTCCCTTATCCCGAAAACACCGGTCGCCCTGGAGACTGCCTCGGCCCTTCGGACCGGGTCTTTTATTTTTGAGACCATATCCGCGAGAAACCTGATCGACTCTCCGGAAGAAATTTTCTTTTCCCTGTATCTTGTGAAAGTATCGTCAATAATGAAATCAGAGACATCGACGGCGTCCTCAATCAGTTCACCGAGACTTTCCGGACCGTGCAGTCCCAGGTAATCATCTGGATCAAGGCCGTCGGGAATCCTGCAGATGCTCGAAGAAATTCCCTGTTCCAGAAGAATTTCGCCGGCCCGGACAGCAGAACGTATCCCCGCAGCATCACCGTCGTAAACAATCACTACCTCTTGGCAGAAACGCCGCAGAAGTCTGGCGTGTTCATTCGTAAAGGCCGTTCCCAAGGTGGCAACTACGTTGCGTATTCCGTTTGCGTAGAGCTTAATGAAATCCATGTAGCCCTCAACCAAAACGGCTTTCCGCTTTCTTCCGATCTCATTTTTCGAGTGGTAAAGTCCGTACAGGACATTCTTTTTATCAAAAACCGGGGATTCGGGAGAATTCATGTATTTCGGCTGTCCCGGCCCGTCTTCGCCCAGAATTCTGCCGCCAAAACCGCAAATTCGTCCCGTTATCTCGTTTATTGGAAAAATAATCCTGTTTCTAAACCGGTCGTAGTGCCCGCTTCCGCTCTCCCTCGCAACAACAAGACCAAGTTCCTCAAGCTCCCCGATACCAATACTGTTTCTGGAAGCAAATTTCATTAGGGCATCCCAGCTGTCGGGGACGAAGCCAAGTTTGAATTCCTTTATTACTTTCGAAGTGACTCCCCTTGATTCAAGGTACTCTCTGGCTTGAGCGGAGTTTTTCCTTGAGGCCAGAAGATTTTGGCTGTAAAACGAAGAGACAAGGGAATTTATCTCAAAGAATCTCCCCGCGGCAGCCTCTTTTTTTCTCGCGCTTTTAGTGCGCGGGCGCGGGGCCGGAAGCCTGACTCCGGCTTTTGCCGCAAGTTCCTTCAAGGCTTCGCGGAAGCCTATATTGCTGTACCTCATCAGGAAGCCGAACACATCCCCTCCGGCTCCGCAGCTGAAGCAGTGGAAAAAGCCCTTCTCATCATTTACGTGCATGGAAGGATTATTGTCGTCGTGGAACGGGCAAAGCCCGATATAATTTTTCCCAGATTTTTTAAGGGAAACAAAGCCCTGTATAATGTCCACTATACTGAGCCTTGCCTTTATGTCCGCTATCGCTGATGTGGAAGAAGAACTCTTCATTCAAAGCGACTTGATCGGGGGGGCTTCGGAAATAACTTCTGGTGAAAACCGCGCAAACTAGGAAAATTATCTTCTTTTTCTGCTTGAACTGCGCTTTTTGGCGGCAAACAGCTTCTTTTTTTTCTTTTCGCTCGGTTTTTCGTAGTATTCTCTCTTCCTTACTTCAGAAAGAACCCCACCCTTCTCAACCTGTTTCTTAAACCTTTTTAGGGCACTATCAATACTTTCGCTGCTACCTACTGTTATTCCTGGCAAAAAACTAAAACCTCCATCCTCAGGGGAGAGAAGAGCTTAAAGGATACAAAAAGCGTTGTCAAATTACCCTCGCTGGCTTCCCCACACTGATCATTTCGATGGCTTTTCCACGGGCGGGAACTTTCCGACCATCTCCCGGTTCTTTTTTATTTCTTCCTCGATTTTTCGAGCGTTTCTCTTCTCAAATTCATGGTCGTACGGTTCTTGGGAAACTCTCTGCTCCT
The DNA here is from genome assembly GCA_009840385.1 of Candidatus Dadabacteria bacterium. Taxonomy (NCBI): domain Bacteria; kingdom Pseudomonadati; phylum Thermodesulfobacteriota; class Candidatus Dadabacteria; species Candidatus Dadabacteria bacterium. Next base: position 49,679 of record VXNX01000005.1, on the reverse strand, counting down.
CAAGTCTGCGACTCCACGAGTCCCGCCTGTTTCTGATCTCATCCACAAGTCCCATGACAATCCTCTTTCAGGTTTCTCCTCCGCAACCGTTCAGTTCAAAGCGGTTGTCGATATCTTCATGAATTCCACTTTTCCCTCAACTTTGGGCATGTACTCAGCAAGGACGTCTATCGTCTCCGGATAAGGATGGCCTATGCCCACGGCCATACCGTTTTTCTCGGCTATCCTTACCAGCCGGTCAAGCTGCTCTATGGTGTATTCCCTGCCCCTCCCACTTTGGTCAATAAATACATCCCTTTTAAGAGTCTTTACTCCAAGCTGCTTCGCTACGCTGTATCCACGGGAGTTCGAGGTCGTAAGGCTGTCAACGAAATAAAGATCCCTGGCTTTTAACTCCTTCATAACTGTTCTCACAGGCTCTTCATTTTCCATGAATTTGGAACCCATATGGTTGTTGACCCCGGCAACATTGGGGACGGCCATGATGTTTCTTCTAAGCTCCTCCCTTATCTGGTCTATGGAGAAGCCGAGAAGCAAAACTCCCTCTCCCGCGTCATCGGCCGTGTAGCCTGAAGAATACTTGGGTTCCATGGGAAGGTGGAGAATCACGTCCTTTCCTCCGCGATAAGCGGCACGCGCAGCGTAGCGGGAATGGGAAAGATGGGGAAGCACAGCCAAGTTAAGCGGCTGCTTGATCCTGAGGAGCCTGTCAATCGCTTCTTTGTCACCTCCTAAGTCATCTATTATGAGAATGACTCCGGGACGCCTGGGCTCTTTCTCCGCGGTCTTATCCGACACCGTTGGCGCAACTTCACGGGGGGACCATTCGTCAATAAACTTCCCGACATACCGGAGGCCGAAAATCGAAAAAGCGAAGAAGAAAAGCAGAACCAAAACTGCGTGGGAAAGCCTTGCAGTGTTCTTTTTAGCGCCGCTTCTTCCGGCAGACGGTTTTTTCTTCGTTCGTCTCTTCTGACTCAAGGCTTCTGGTTCCTCACATGCGTTTTATGGTTTCGAGCGCTCTTGCAAGTTGCGGGTCGGAGGAAGGATCCTTCTCGCCACCTTCAACAAAGATATCAGGTTCTATTCCCTTGTCATCTATCAGAATCCCACTCGGAGTGAGAAGTCTCGCCGTGGTTATCTTCACTCCCGTTTCCCCGGAGAGTTCTATTACGGACTGGACCGATCCCTTTCCGAATGTTCTTGTACCGACTATCTTTGCCCTGCCGCTGTCTTTAAGAGCTCCGGCCAGAACCTCAGAAGCGCTAGCACTTCCCTGGTTCACGATCACGGCAACGTGATCGGTCGGTATCTCCATCCCCTCTCTGGCAAAATATTCCTTTGAAGTCCGCTCAGACCTTCCCTTCACGTTGAGGATAAGTCCTTTGTCGATGAACATGTCACAAAGCGCGAGCGCCTGCTCAAGCAGCCCTCCAGGGTTGTTTCTCAGGTCAAGGACAAGTCCTCCGAGCTTCGCGCCGTTTTCCTCTTCAAGCCCCCTGTAGGAGCTGAGGAACTCATCTGCGGAGTCCCTGTGGAACTGCGAGAGCTTTATATATCCTATGTCTTTTTCAACCAGCCTGGATTCAACGCTTCTGAGCTTCACCATGCGTCTTGTAATGGTGAATTCATGGTCTTCCTCCTTGGTTCCTTCCCTTCTCACGACGATGTTAACTTTAGTTCCCTCTCTACCCCTTATGCGCTCCAAGGCGTCAACTATGTTGGTTTTCTCGGTGCTCTCTCCGTCTATCGAGACGATTACGTCTCCCGATTTCACGCCGGCTTCCTGCGCCGGACCCCCCTCAATCGGAGATATAACAGTCAGAAACCCGTCGCGCACGGTAATCTCAACTCCTATACCTTCAAATTCCCCCATCGTGCCTATCTCAAGATTCCTCAGCCCCTCAGATGAGAGATAAACCGAATAGGGATCAAGAGAATCAAACATGCCCTTTATAGCGCTTCGGGCCAGCTGCTCAGAGGAGACCTCTTCCACATAGTTTTTTTCTATGAGATTAAGTGCTTTTGCAAAGTCCGAGAGACCCCTGTACGTGTCTTCTTTTGCGAGAAGTGGAGTTGAAAGAAGAAAAGCCGGAACTAATGCGCATACTATGAAAAAAAAGCGGAATTTTCTCATTACGACCTACGTTTTCGGTAGTTTACCTGAAAGGGAATTTTTTTGGATAAAGCGAATAAAGCAGAGATTTTGCCCTTGATGAAAAAGGGGAAATAAGATAGGTTTACGGCAGATCGGTTCACTCATATGTCCACACTTTTTACTGGAATAATATCAAGATTTGTCAAAAGCTGTGTTTCCGACCTTCCCGAAGTATCCCGGGAATGGATTCCGCTGAAAAAGGCCCTTTTTTACCTAGGGGTTCTTTTTGTATACCCGGTCGCCCTGATCGTGGCCATGGTGGTATTCTTTACGGTCGTTCTGATCGCATATCCCGTTTCTTATCTCTACGGGGCAGCGAATTAGAACGACGGTCGTTGGCAAAGCTCGCGGACAGTGTCTTGCAATGCAGAAAAACCATGATACCCCCATACCGGGTCCTATTCCCCGGCACGTTGTCATAATAATGGACGGCAACGGAAGATGGGCGCGGCGTAAGAATCTTGACAGGCTGATCGGTCACAGGGAAGGAATAAAATCGGCAAGATCCGTGGTCCGGGCCGCGCGTGAAATCGGAATAGAGTACGTAACCCTTTATGCGTTTTCTGCCCAGAACTGGAAAAGACCGGGAAAAGAGGTTCTCGCACTGATGGATCTCTTAAGGAATTACCTCTCAAGCGAAGGCGAAAAGCTGCTTGCGCAGAACACGAGACTGAACGCAATCGGCAACCTCTCGAACCTCCCGCCGGACATACGCAAGCTCCTCGGGCGCGTGATGAAAATGACGGAGAAATGCGACTCCCTGACCATAACACTGGCGCTCAGCTACGGGGGCAGAGAGGAAATAATTAACGCCGTGAACAGCATAATCGCGGAGGGGAAGAAAAAAACGGTGACCGAGGAGGATTTCCAGGAATATCTCTATACTTCCCGTCTGCCGGAACCGGACCTGCTCATAAGAACCGGGGGAGAGATGAGACTTTCCAACTTTCTTCTCTGGCAGCTTGCCTATGCCGAAATATACGTCACTAAGACGCTCTGGCCGAATTTCAGAAGAAGGCACCTGCTAAAGGCCATCGCCAATTACCGTAACAGGGAAAGAAGATTCGGCCTGACGGGAGAGCAGATACGGGAGAAAGGGCGCTAGATTGAAGAAAATCTCCATACTCGGATCAACCGGTTCGATCGGATCTCAGACACTCGAGATAGTACGAAGATTCCCGGAGAGGTTCGAGGTCACGGGCATTTGCGCGGGAAAAAACATTGATCTTCTGGCGGAACAAGTAGCGGAGTTTGCTCCTAAGATAGTATCTGTCGCACGAAAGGAAGACTCGGAGCGACTCAGGGAAATCGCCAGTCCGAAAACACAGATACATTACGGAAACGAAGGAAACATAGCGGTTGCGACGGAAGGGGATTGCGATCTGGTAATATCCTCCATGGTCGGTTTCCCAGGTCTTCTGCCTACCCTCTCCGCAATACGGGCCGGAAGAGATGTGGCAATAGCGAACAAGGAATCCCTAGTGGTCGCCGGAGGTCTTCTCATTTCCGAGGCAAGAAACCAAGACGTCACCCTACTTCCCGTGGACAGCGAACACAGCGCCATTTTCCAGACTCTTCTGGAGAGAGACCGCGAATTTCTCAAGCGGATCATTATAACAGCATCGGGCGGACCATTTCGCAAAACTCCGAGGGAAGATCTGGAAAAAGTCACGGTTGCCGACGCGCTTTGCCATCCCACGTGGAAAATGGGAGATAAAATAACCATAGATTCGGCAACGCTGATGAATAAAGGATTTGAGATTATAGAGGCTAGGTGGTTTTTTGACATGCCCCCCGAGAAAATATCGATCTGGGTACATCCCCAGAGTATAGTGCATTCAATCCTTGAGTATGTTGACGGCTCGTTTATAACCCATCTTTCCGCTTCGGACATGAAAATACCGATAGCCTGCGCGCTTTCCTACCCCCAGAGGCTTGATCTTGGCCACTCCGCTGTCTCGCCGGACGACCTCTCGGACATTACGTTTGAGAGACTTGATACCGATAAATTCGAGGCTCCTGCGATAGCGGTTGAATGTCTCAGGATGGGAGGCACCTACCCCACCGTGCTAAACGCGGCAAACGAAGTTGCCGTAAACGCGTTTCTTGGCGAAAGAATAAAATTCACCGACATAATCCCGATCGTAAGGGAAACTCTTGAGCGTCACGACAAACTTGACTCGGGGTGTCTTGACAATATATTAGAGGCGGACAGGTGGTCTAGAAGTGCTGCCGGTTCGGTAATGGAGAGCCTTCTTTCTTAGCTATGGTCACAATCCTTGCTTTTATCTTCGTAATAGGAATTCTCGTCTTCTTTCACGAGTTGGGACATTTTCTGCTCGCGAAAAGGAGCAATATCAGGGTTGAGAAGTTCTCTCTGGGCTTCGGCCCCAAACTCGTTTCTTTCGTAAGAGGTGAAACGGAATATCTAGTCTCGGCCCTCCCCCTCGGCGGGTACGTCAAGATGTACGGCGAGGGCAAGGAGAACAACATAATTGTCGAGAGAGTCTCGGACACGGAATCGCCACTTGCCTCAGGGGACAGAATCACGGGAATAAAGGGATTCAGACTTGAGGAATACGCAAGCTGGGAAAAACTTCTCTACGCCCTGAAATCAGACCCGAACCAAGAAAAAGAACTTGAAGTTGAAAGAGACGGAAAAATCTACACTTTACCGGTCAACCGCTCGGCCCTTTATGAAATAGAAGCCTATTACGAGAAGGACTACCAAAGGGGATTTTCCGGCAAGTCTCTTACCGACAGGTTCTTGGTGGTCATAGCAGGGCCTGCCATGAATTTCATAATTCCCTTTTTCTTCATGCCTCTTGTGTTCATGTTCGGAATAAGCGTCTCCGGTTATCTGGAGGACCCTCCGGACATAACCTACGTGAAGAAAGATTCCCCAGCCCATCTCTCAGGATTTGCCGCGGGCGACAGGATACTGAGCATAAACGGAAAAGAGGTGAAAAACTGGAAAGACGTAAACATTGCCGTCCACTCAAACCCCGATTCGTTGCTTGAATTCAGGGTGAGAACCGGAAGCGAAACCAGAACTCTCACGCTCTTCGCGGAAGCCGGCTCCGACGGCAGGGTAGAGACCGGATTTGCAAGACCCATAGCCGCGAACATAGAGCAGGTATCAGAGGGACGTCCCGCCTGGAGAGCGGGAATACGCCCGGGAGACAAGATAAAGGCGATAGACGGCGTAGAAGTTACGGACTGGAACCATATGTCGGACATAATAGCTGAGAGCGGGGGCAAGGAACTTGATTTTACGGTCGAGCGTGGAGGAGAGAAAATAAATTTTCGTCTGGCGGCGGAAATGGAAAAAGGCGTCGGGCGCTACATAGTCGGCATTACTCCCAGTACGGACAGCGTGCTCAAGAAATACGGTTTTTTCGAATCGCTTCGCAAGGGGATAGCCGAAGCGGCTCGCATGACGGTTGAGATTACCATTCTTTTCTTCGGATTTCTGTTCAAGCTCGTAACCGGGAAAATAGCGCTTGCCACTGCAGGTAAAACGGTCGCAGGGCCCCTTCTCATAGCAAAGGTATCAGGAGACGTAGCCCAAAGCGGTATATCGAATCTCCTTCAGTTCACCTCTCTTATAAGCATAAATCTTGCGTTAATAAACCTCCTCCCCATACCAATGCTTGACGGAGGACACCTGCTTTATCTGGGCATTGAGAAGATAAAGAGAAAGCCTCTTAGCGTGAAAACCCTTGAGATAACCCAGAGAATAGGGTTTTCCTTCCTTATTTTCATCATGGCCGCAGCCTTGTATAACGACATTCTCAGGATGCGCGGAGACATATTCTCGCAGTTTGGCAAAATTCTTGATCTTTTCCGGTAAAATTAACCATGGGAGAGACCTTTGACTACGAAAAAGGACAACGAAGAAATACTCAGGATGAACAGCCTCTTTTACGAAGCCTTGGGAACCAGGAATCTCGAGCTTATGGGAGAGGTCTGGATAAAGGACTCAAGGTCCGGCTGCGTCCATCCGGGATGGACAGCTCTTCGTAACTGGGAAGCCATCAGGCAGAGTTGGGAAAGCGTTTTTGACCCTCAGGACCAGGTTGACATCAGCATTTCAAACGTGACCGTGGATATAAGCGAGAACATCGCCTGGGTGACCTGCCTGCAGGAAATGGTATACATAAAAAGAGATCCGGTCATGTTCAACCTCTCGCAGTCAACCAACATATTCGAAAAGCAGGACGGCAAGTGGCTTATGATCTTTCACCATGCCTCGCCGATTCCCGTGCGCGGTTACGAACCGGACAAAAAAACCATACAGTAAGAGAAGTTCAGGAAACCTTCCTTGGGGCCTAAAGTCCCGAAGACTTCAGAAGCGGCGGACACTGAGCAAAGTTTACGGGTCAAAACATATCAGTATTGTTAGAGGTGTCCCGAAGATCGTTAAGTCACAAGGAAAAATCAGCATATGTCCTTGCAAAGAACAATCGGATTCGTAGTGTGCCTCATGGTTCTGTTTGCGGCAGCATGCGGTCAGGGACCGGACGGCGGGGATGAAAAGGAGCCCGTCGACGCAACCCCAGACGACACGCTTGACCCGCAGCCGCTTGTGGGAAAAGTCGTCATTAACGACATGGACACTGCAATTGACCACTGGGGGGACGACGCGTACGAACTCAAGACGGACGGCGACGGCGCGCCTGTCATCGAAGACGACACGCTGACCCTCACGGTGTCATATAGTGGCGGCTGCAAGCGCCACTATTTCACCATCGTTGCGGACGATGAATTCCTACCAATGTCCGATTCCGTACGGCTCGATACTTTCTTGGCTCACGATGCCAACGACGACAGGTGCGAGGCATATCTAACCGCAGAGTACGAATTTGACCTCACGCCCATCAAGACGCTGTACCAAGAAACTTACGGGAGAGATGCGGGCACCATCCATCTACATCTTCAGGGTCAGGATGTTCCCGAGGATGTTCCTGTTATCACTTACACGTTCGAGTGAGAGGCGTGCACGCTTCATGCAATAATTATGGGAAGCTTATTAAACCACCTTGAGTAGCAACAGGTCAATACGAGTTTTAGGAAGTCTCCTTCTTCTCGCTCATTCGCTCAAGATAGACCGAGGCGCCCAGTTTCTCAAGTCGCGAGGCCTTTTTCTTTACCTCAGAAGAGAGCTTCTTCTTGTATTCCGCCACCGCATTTGAAAGCTCGGGGTCGACAACCGAAAGAATCTCGACGGCAAGAATCCCGGCGTTTTTCGCCCCGCCGAGAGCAACCGTGGCAACCGGAACTCCCGAGGGCATCTGAAGTATGGAAAGCACGGAATCCCACCCGTCAATCGAATTTGAGGATTTTATCGGAACCCCTATGACCGGAAGGGGAGAAACGGAGGCCACCATTCCCGGAAGATGCGCTGCACCCCCCGCCCCGGCTATTATGACTTTAATCCCTCTTTTATGAGCTTTTTTTGAAAAATCCACAAGGCGCTCCGGAGTCCTGTGCGCCGAGACTATGGTAACTTCATGTCCTATGCCAAATTGTTCCAGAACCTCCATCGCTCCCCCCATGACCGGAAGGTCCGAGTCAGAGCCCATGATAACGCTTACCAAAACAGGTTTCATGCTATCGCCCTCAGATTGTTCATTATGAATCTCGCCTTCTCAAGCGCGCCGGAAATATCGTCATCAAGTACGGTGACATGCCCCATCTTTCTGTAAGGCTTGGTAAGGGTTTTGCCGTATATGTGGAACTTGGCTCCTTCAACGCCCATGCACCCACGAAGTCCCTCGTACCTTACCTCGCCCTCGAAACCCGGTTGCCCTAGAATGTTAATCATAACAGAAGGAGTTTTTATTTCAGTATCGCCTGGGGGAAGATCAAGAATTGATCTCAGACACTGCTCATACTGCGAGGTGCGAGCCGCGTCAATTGTGTGATGCCCGCTGTTATGTGGTCTCGGAGCGGATTCGTTTATGAGAATGTCGCCTTTTTTGGAAACAAACATCTCAACCGCAAGTATCCCGCACATGTCAAAAGATCTTATCGTGCGCTCGGCAAGTTCACATGCCTGAGCGGACATTGCGTCATCAAGCTCGCAGGGACTTATCAGGAATTCAACTATGTTTGCATTGCTGTTAAACAGCATTTCTACCGGAGGAAAACATTTCGTTTCTCCGGTGGAATTACGCGAGACTATAACGGAAATCTCCTTTTCCACATCGACGAGGTCTTCAATGACGGATTCTCCTTCTAAAAGATCGTCAAGCTGTTCCTTTTTTCTAACGACATAAACCCCTCTTCCGTCATAACCCGTCCTTGAGAGTTTCTGGACGAAAGGAACTTCTATTTCTCCGGACTCGACGGCCGAAACTATAGCCTCTTTCCCCGGAAAGACCGAAAAGTCCGCAGTGGGAAGCCCCTTTGAGACGTAGAACTCCTTCTGCTTCGCTTTGTCCTGTATAAGTTCAAGTGCGTGGGGTTCGGGCCTTATGGCGACTCCTTCTTCCCGCAGCCGGAAAAGCGCCTTCAGGTTCACGTGCTCAATCTCTATTGTCAGGATGTCGACATTTCTGCCAAAAGCGTAGACATCTTCGTAATTTCTGAAATCTCCATGGGTAAACCCGGTGCATACGGAAGCCGCCGGACAATCGGCGGAAGGATCAAGCACATAGGTGCGGAGGTTCCAGTTGCTCGCAACCAGACAGAGCATTTTCCCGAGCTGACCGCCTCCGAGAATTCCTAGTCTTACATGTTCAAAATCCATGGCCATTATACGCCGGGAGCTACAAGTCAATAATTGAGAGCAGTTCCATCGGAGTTTCTATAAGATGTTCGGCTCCATTTTCACGAAGCTCATCTCCTGTTCGAAAACCCCAGAGAACTCCCACTGGAAGCATACCCGCCCCGACGGCGGTAAGCATGTCCACTCCCGAGTCTCCAAGGTAAACCATCTGTGACGAATCAATTCCAAGTTCCCTTGATATCCGCAGCGCTCCCGAGGGGTCGGGTTTTCTCGGAATTTCATCTCTCTGACCTATTACTACCTCGAAATTCCAGTCCGCAAGCAGGTCTTCCACATATTTTTCGGTAAACACATGCGGCTTGTTGGTAAGAATCGCCTTTTTCAGACCTCTTTCAGAAAGCTCGTTCAGAAGATCCGGTATGCCGTCATAAAGAGTGGTTTTTACGTTAAAGGCACGGCTGTAGATGCTGTTGAAATCGGCAAGACATTTTTCAACAACAGCATCATCGTCTCTTTTGTCTTCGGGGAGGGCCCTGGACACCATAACCTTTGGACCTTTTCCTATAAAGTACTTGTAGCACCCGGTCGCGCGCGGCGGAAATCCGTTTATTCCGAGCGCCTGATTCACGGCATCAGCAAGATCCTCAAGAGAGTCAATCAGGGTTCCGTCAAGGTCAAATACAACTGCTCCGTAGCTCATAATCTTGGGAAATTATATCTTATGTATGTACTTGCTTCAAAAAGGACCGCGGTAGATGCGAAACTTCCGCAGTCTGTTAAAATTGAACTGGTTGAATTCACAAAAAGAGGCTAACATGGAACAAAATATTATTACCGAACGTTATATTGTTTTGTATTTTTTCCTGGTTCTGTTAACGGCCTGCGGAGGAGGTGAGAACGGATTTGTTTTTGAATCAGAAAAAAGGGGGGACGGGATAATTGAAACAGTGAATCCGGAAGGTTCCACAGCCCATAGGCTACACCTAAGAGATTTCGAGACGGAAGAGGATTGGGTCGAAGCAACCTGTTCTGTATATGAAAATGAAGATCTCCCACTTCCTGGCGGAAATCTCAATACGAATTTTCTTCTTGAGGGAAATTCCGCCTGGAGTTGCATAAGACGCACGGAATCATTCCGGATCGAAACGGAAATCCTCTTTCAGGGTGACGGAACGTACCGCAACAGGCTCACTAGGTGGGAAATTTCCCTCGCGGACGCGGCGGTTTTCACCCCTCCAGAGCAGGGATGCCACAGAAGGGGGATGCCCTACAATTCCACTTGGGAAACGGAAGAATTCGGGTTTGCTTTTGACAGAAGGGGGCAATGGAGCGGGGAATGGAGGATCTACGGCGGGCGTCTTTACTTGAAGGAAGAGGGTCTTCCCGGCAGACTCAAGTCGTACGCTTTCTCTTTTAACGGGCAAGAACCGGCATTAACGCTTGACGACATGGTGGAGATATATTCCGACGGGTCGGCAATTAATTACCAAGAGGATCTGGAACCTTCTGAACTGGACAGCGAGGAAATAAGGCAGGAGCGGGAAGAACAGCGGCGGGCGCACGAGCAGACTGAAGAGTTTAGAAATTGTCAAAGGAATTCGGAGTTCGGGGGATGCTGGACGAACCCTCAGTTGTGGAAATCCGAACTCAGGGACACGGGAACGGAGTGCCGCGTCGCGGGACGAAGCGATATTGACTGAGGTCACGACCGGCATTCGGAAACAATCGAGGCTTGGGACATGACAAAAATATCGTGAAAAAAACTCTACATTCAGTTTTTGAGCACCGCTCTTGAATAATCAAACTTGCCCGAGCCTTTCTAACGGAAGAAACTCTTGGCACTCTAAAACCAAATTCGACCGAGGGAAACCGAAGGAACTACTCAAGCTTAAGGATCGTGGTATAAACAGTTGTCAATAACCATAATCGGCGCAGGACTCGCCGGAGTCGAAGCCGCAAACCAGATAACAAAGTTCGGAATAAGGGCTACTCTCTATGAAATGAGACCTCGCAGGAAAACTGCCGCGCACAGAACCCCGGGTCTCGCTGAGCTTGTGTGCAGCAACTCCCTGAAATCTGCATCTATGGAGAACGCCTCCGGAATACTTAAAGAGGAAATGAGGCTTCTCGGTTCACTTGTGATCGAGGCGGCCGAGGCGGCCAGGGTTCCTGCCGGGAAAGCTCTTGCGGTCGACAGGGAAATATTCTCGGATTACATAACGCAAAAAATCCAGGATAACAAACTTATAGACTTAAAGAGGGAGGAAGTAACGAAAATACCCGAAGAGGGAATCGTGATCGTGGCCACCGGTCCACTCACTTCGGATGCGCTTTGCGCGGAGATTTCCTCGCTTACGGAATCGGAATACCTTTACTTCTACGACGCTATCTCGCCGATAATCGACGCAGATACAATCGACCGTTCGAAAATCTTCAGGGGATCAAGATATGACCACGGAGACTCAGAAGAGGGAGATTATCTAAACTGTCCGCTCTCTGAGGATCAGTACTACGAGCTTGTGGACGACCTGATTCGCGGAGAAAAAGTGGAAACCAGAGAGTTTGAGAAAGCACTTTATTTCCAAAGCTGCATGCCGGTTGAGGTCATGTGCGAGAGAGGAAGAGATACTCTTCGGTTTGGCCCTCTGAAACCCGTCGGCCTAATTGACCCGAGTACCGGCAAACCCCCCTTTGCCGTCCTGCAGCTAAGAACAGAGAACAGCGAGGAAACAATGTACAACATGGTGGGCTTTCAGACAAAGCTAAGATACCCTCAGCAAAGAACCGTTTTCAGAAAGATCCCGGGGCTTGAGAAAGCGGAGTTTCTAAGATACGGAAGCGTGCACAGAAACACGTACATAGATTCCCCGAGACTCCTTGAGAAAGACCTTTCCCTGAGTTCCCGTCCGAGCGTCTTTTTCGCCGGACAGATCACGGGAGTTGAAGGATACGTCGAGTCCGCAGCAACCGGAATCGTCTGCGGAATAAACGCCTCGAGAAAAGCGCTCGGACTCGCACCTGCCCACGTCCCAAGGAAAACATCCATAGGTTCCCTGCTTGAGTACATCTCAACCCCTAGAAAAACCGGGTTTCAGCCGATGAATATAAACTTTGGGCTTTTCCCTAAGGTGGAAGGGAGAATGGGAAAGGAGAAAAAACGCAAACTTATAGCACAAAAGGCCCTCGAGAGCATCGGCACGTACAGTCCTTACGAACAGATGAGGCGCTAGAATGTTTGATTCTCATATTTTAATGGTAGTATTTTGCCGGTCATGACATATCAGGAACTTATTCTGGCTCTTCAGGATTACTGGTCATCCAAGGGATGCCTGGTGGTCCAGCCCTACGACATAGAAAAAGGCGCCGGAACTTTTCATCCGGCCACTTTCCTGCGGTGCCTCGGCCCCGAGCCCTGGCATGTAGCATATGTCGAACCTTCAAGGAGACCGACCGACGGAAGATACGGAGATAATCCCAACAGGCTTCAGCACTACTATCAGTTCCAGGTGATAATAAAGCCTTCTCCCGACGATATTCAGGAACTTTTCCTAGACAGTCTAAAGTCATTCGGAATAAATCCGCTTGAGCACGACATAAGGTTCGTTGAGGACGACTGGGAATCCCCGACGCTCGGAGCGTGGGGACTGGGATGGGAGGTGTGGCTTGACGGCATGGAAATAACGCAGTTCACCTATTTTCAGCAGGCAGGCGGTATAGACCTTGACCCGATATCCGCAGAAATCACCTACGGAACCGAAAGAATAGCTATGTATCTGCAGGAAGTGGAAAGCGTTTACGATCTTGAATGGACGAAGGGAATAACGTACGGAGAGATTCACCACCAAAGCGAAGTCCAGTTCTCAAAATACAACTTCGAGGAATCCGACCCCGCGATGCTAAGTGACCTGTTCAACATGTATGAGCAGGAATGCAAGTCTCTTATCGAAAAACAGCTTCCTCTTCCCGCTTATGAATACTGTCTTAAAAGTTCGCACACCTTCAACCTTCTTGACGCAAGAGGGGCAATAGGGGTAGCGGAGCGGGCATCATACATAGCAAGGGTAAGAGCGCTTGCGAACCTGTGCGCAACCTCGTATCTGCAGACCAGAGAAAACCTAGGATTTCCTCTTCTGAAAAACAACCCATGGAAAAAGAACTAATACTGGAAATCGGAACGGAAGAAATACCTGCTCTTTTCCTTGAAAAAGCCCGGGAGGATCTGGGCAACATCCTAAGCGGAGAACTTCGCGACAAGGGTGTTGAGTTCGAGGAAATGGAAATCCTTTACACCCCGAGAAGACTTTCGGCAAGGGTAAGCGGACTTGAAAGAAAACAGAAAGACCGCACGACTGAGAACTTCGGACCTCCCAAACGCATAGCGTTTGACGAAAACGGAAAGCCCACCAAGGCCGCGGTGGGTTTTGCGAGATCTCAGAAAGTCGGTGTCGAGAAACTCGTTATCGCGAAAAGGGATAACGGGGAATTTCTCTGCGTAAGAAGAACGGTAAAAGGGAGAAAAACTTCATCCGTCCTAAAAGAGATTCTTCCTGAAGTGATCTCATCGATTCCCTTCCGCAAATCAATGAGATGGGGCAGCGGAAAACTGACCTTCGCAAGACCCATAAGATGGATAGCGGCAATCTACGACAATAAGCCCATAAGATTCAGCGTTGAAAACATCAGAAGTTCGGACCAAAGCTTCGGTCACAGGTTCACTTCCCCGAAGCCGTTTCTAGTGACCTCCTGGGGAAATTACCTAAAAGCCCTCGAGAAAAATAACGTAGTAGCTGACCCCGAGAGAAGAAAGGAAATCATAAAAAGGGACACAGATGCGGCGGCGAAAAAGATAGGCGGGACCGTAAAGGAGGATCCTGAACTGCTTGAGACCGTGGTGAATCTGGTGGAACATCCTACGGTTCTTGTGGGAGAGTTTGAGAAGAAATACCTGCGTTTGCCCGAGGAAGTACTCATAAGCGTGATGAAAAACCACCAGAAATATTTCCCCGTCTACTCGAAAAAGACCGGGAAGCTGCTTCCCTGTTTCATCTTTGCCTGCGGAACCCCTGTCAGAAACAAAAAGGTGATTATACGCGGGAACGAGCGGGTAATAAGGGCAAGACTTAACGACGCCGAATTCTTTTTCTCCGAAGATACGAAAAAAAACCTAAGCGACTACACAGAAGATCTTGAGAGCATGGTGTTCCTGTCGGATATAGGAAACTACAGGGAAAAAGTCGAGCGGATGAGGACGCTTGCCGCCGACATCTTCAGCAACCCGGACCTTGAGAGGGCCGCCGAACTCTCAAAGTCGGACCTCGCGACCCAGATGGTCTTTGAATTCGCTGAACTTCAGGGTGTCATGGGCAAGTACTACTCGCTTACCTCCAAGGAGAAAAAAGCCGTAGCAAACGCAATCGAGGAGCAATACTTGCCGCTTACAAGAACCGGTGAACTTCCTCAAACGAAAACCGGAGCGCTTCTAAGCATCGTGGACAAAATGGATAATATCTGCTCGTGCTTTATCGCGGATCTTGCGCCTACCGGGTCTTCCGATCCCTACGCGCTGAGAAGACAGACCCTTGGAATAATAAGAATCGCCATAGATAAAAAGTTTGGCATCTCTCTCTCAGCGATCTTGGAACGCAATATCAATCTCGTATTCGATTCCATGGACGCACAGAAAGCTCGCGGTGGCAAACTATCCGAGGAAAAGCTCAGAGAATATATTCTCGCATTTTTCTCCGAGAGGTTCCGAAACCTTATGACGGAGTCGGGCTACGAGAGAAACGTCGTTGAATCTGTTATCTCGGCTGGTTTTGACAACCCCCTTGACGCCTACCACAGAATAAACGCGCTTGGGAAATTTGCGAAACGCAAAGATTTCGAGGCACTTGCGACGGGCTTTAAGAGAGTTTTCAACATAGCGAAAACCAAGCCTTCTTCACCGCTTAACAAAAAACTGTTCAAGCAGAAGGAGGAAAAGGATCTTCATAAAGCCTTTACAAAAACACAGACCGCGGTCTTAAGAAAACTGGCTGACCCCAGAAAAGCCGCCGGGCAAGGCGATTACCTGAGTTCCCTTGAGTCCATAAAAACACTTGCGGGCCCCATAGACCGTTTTTTTGACGCCGTGATGGTAATGGACAAAAACCAGAAAATTAGAGACAACCGCCTCGCTTTGCTCAACGAAATAAAAGATCTGTTCTTCATGATAGCCGATTTCTCGAAAATCTGACCCGAAAGCAACTGCCATGCGTGGGCAGACAGCCCTAGGCAGAACTAAGTGGTCAAAGTTGCGCGAAGGGCAGAGCCACCGCACCGCGGCCAAGAGGAAGTCACGTGTCAACAGCGTGCAATACATACCCCGACACCCAGGGAGATCCGGGCAAGCCGTCATGCTTTTCTCTTCGCTTGGGACTTTCGCCGTGACCCCACCAGATCATCGTCGATAAGCTGTTGGAAGTGATCCACTATTGCCACTGAAGCGGGTCGGAATTTCATTCCCAAATGAGTCGTCGCACGCCGATTGTCGAATCTGAGCGGGTAGCCGACGTTTCGCCGGACCTCGGCACGCTTGAGTCCCGCCAGCGGAGCGAGCAACACCGCGACAAAGTTCGGCAACACGCGACGCGGGAACGGAAAGCCGCCACCGAAATGGCCGCGGAGAATCGCGGCGATTTCCTGCAAGCTCAGTGTCTCAGCGACGAGGATGTACCGCCCGGTGGACTCTGCCTTCATGGCCGCCTGTATATGCGCGTCCGCCACATCCCGCACGTCGACGATCCCCAACTCCCCCTTCGGCACGCCTAGCCGGTAGAAGCCAGTGCCGAAGTCGCGGATGATTCGTACACTTTCGGAAGTCGCGTGGGGACTTAGCGCAGGCCCGAGGACAAGACCCGGGTTGACAACGACCAAGTCCCAGCGATCCTGTGACCCTGCGATCTCCCACGCCAGCCGTTCGGCGAGCACCTTCGAGTATGAATACGGCTGGTGGCTTTCGGTGCTGGTCTCGTTCCAGTGGTTCTCGTTGAAACATCTCTCCTCCGTTTCGGCCATCTCAATGGCGTCTCCGTAGATAGCGGAGACGCTGGAGGTCAAGACCACCCGGCGTACCGACAGGCATCGGTTAACCGCTTCGAGGACATTCCGAGTCCCGCAGGTTGCAGGCTCGATGAGAACACGCATGGGATCCCTGACTCCCCGGCCAATGGTCGGGGACGCAGTGTGGAAAACCACCTCGCATCCAACCATCGCGCAGTCGAATCCCGCCGGGTCCAACAACTCGGCCCCATAGAGCGATAAGGAGCCAGGCAAATCCGTGGCAATAGCCTCGAGATGCGAGGTCTCCTTCGGATCAGTCAGATCACGGACCGTCGCGTGTACGTCGTGACCAAGTTCGAGGAGTCTCTTGACCAGCCATGACCCAATGTATCCATTCCCCCCGGTGACAAGGACGGGGCCATGCGGCCCAAAGGCTCGATCGGTCATTTCAATCATTGGTACTCCTTACGCCTGTCAATCAATAAATGCCCGGTATCAGAGCCTTGCGGCGCGGCGGATAACCCCTGAAAGTTTTTACATACCATCGATGGTTGCTGCGTGCTCTGGGAACGAGATTGGCAGAGGTGAACAGCAAGAAGGCAAGGCCGCTCAACGACCACGTCGCGAGTGCCCAGCCGGCCCACTCGAGGATTTCGCCTAGATAATTCGGACACGAGACAAGGCGAAACCCTCCACCCTCCGGAACTACGTAACCGGTCTCACCCGGTCTGCGTAGACGAATGAGGATATTATCGGCGTGGAGGTTGAGAGCAATCCCGCCTAGAAAAATCCCGACGCCGATCAGGAAACGAGGGTCAACAAGCCATTCAATGGCGTACTCGCCGAATTCCGAAATGAATCGGGCATTGACGTAGGCGTTAATCACATTGAAGAAAAAACCTGACCCGACCACCAGCAACGGCGTCTTCCGCCCCCTCTGCCGGATCCGAAACGGGTAAATGAACGTCCGGTTCAGATAGTGGCTCTGCCACATGACTAGAAAGAGCAGCGGCACGATTTGGTATGCGGCCTTCCCGTTGAAGTAGACGGCGAGGAAGACGACAACTGCCGGCAGTTCCATTATAATCCAGCCAAGCCTGCTGGAAATGTGCGGCCCCCAGCCTGCACCTGCGTAATGACGGCCATAGGGCGCGGTTTTACGGAGCAGATACGGAAACGTCAGGACGGCTGCGGCAATGACCGCCCATACCACCACGCTGTGAAGTTGTTCCTCGGCCATCTTACCCATTCTCGCCGAGCATGCCCCGCTCGTCAAACCATCGATAAGTGTCCCTCACCGAATCCGCCAAGGGACGCGACCTGAACCCGAGTTCCGCCTGCGCCTTGGCACTGGATATCCGACGGTTGCTGCCACTCATGGCGCGTAGCGCAGCCGGCGTATACAGGAGCCGACGCCCGCGACTACGGTCCAAAATGACCTGGAAAGGCGCCCAGAATCGAGCCACGAACATGGGTAACACGAGACGGGGCACTTTCACCCCGGTCACTTGCTGAGACATCAGCGCCAGATTGCGCATGGAATGCCAACCGCCTGACAGGAGGTAGTTCTCGCCACACTTCGCTTGCGTCTCGGCGGCTACCGCAGTATCAACGACATCGCGCACATCGACCACATCAAAGCCGCCCGCGACCTGCGCGGGAATTTTCCTCCGGTGCAGGTCGAGGAAAAACTGTCCCATATGGGAAGGCCCGCCGTCGAAAGGGCCGATCACTCCGGTCGGATTAAGGATTACGGCATCCAGACCGCGATCGATGCCGCGGCGAATTTCCACCTCGCCAGCGGCTTTCGACCGGTCATAGGCATCGTGCCGCGAGCCATCGGCGGAACCGCGGCTCTCATCGAGAACTTCGTCAAGTGGGTATTGGTTGTAGGCCTGAATCGAGGAAAAGTGAACGAGCCGCCTCACGCCACATTCAAGGGCGGCCTCGACAACGTTACGCGTGCCTGAAACATTCGTGGTATGGACTTCTTTCGCCCTGCCGGGGTCGAGCGAGACCATCGCAGCCAGATGGAAGACGACTTCCGCACCCGTGAAGGCAGTAACCAGCGATTCCTTGTCCAGAATGTCACCGTTGACCCACTCGACGTCAAGATCCGCGGCGGTGCCCTGCCCCCTGCGGAATATCGCGCGGACCGGGCAGGTGTCGCGCCGTCCGACCAGGGCCCGCGCAAGCACGCCACCGATATGGCCGCTCGCTCCCGTGATCACCCGCATGGCGTTACTACAGGCCGGCCCATCTGTACGTGGTGAAGCTCTCCGCCGCGGATGTCAGGCAACTCAAAGAAGACATAAAGACAGCTACTTTCGAACAACTGCTGCAACGGGGTCGTTTTGCCGTACTGACGCGGTCCGCTCACAAGCACAGACGAAAACCGCGAAACTGCTTTTATGAGCATGGTTTCAAGCGCTCTTTCCATATACAGAAGGTTCATTGCGTGCTTTTCCAGTGGAGATCATGCATTCAAAACATAGAATGTCAATCTCAATTCATCCATCCACACAGACTTAATATCCGTAAATTCAGAGTATCATCCTGAAAATACTTGAGAAGCGTCAGTATTCGTGTATCATTCCCTTGCTATGTTCGGGCAATTCGGCATATGGGAATTAATCCTGATACTGGCAATCCTGCTCATAATCTTCGGTCCGAGCAGGCTTGGAGATCTGGGGTCTTCTCTCGGCAAGGGAATAAGCGGGTTCAGAAAATCTCTAAAAGACGACGACTCGGACAATAAAGAAGAGAAACAAAGCGACACCTGATCAAAGACCTTCTCCTCAGCCCTTTATCTTCTCCGCAAGTTCAACCAGCACTCCGTTCATTGACTTGGGATGTATGAAGGCGACTTTACAGTTGTAAGACCCCGGCCTCGGATGTTCATCAATAAGCCTGACTCCTTCTTTTTCTAGGGCCCGGAGAGAAGACTCTACATCGTCCACAAGAAAACAGATGTGATGAACTCCCTCCCCTCTTTTTTTCAGGAATTCCGAAATCGGGGAATTCTCATCTAAAGGTTCGATAAGCTCTATCGCAGTACCACCTCCAGACTCGGAGCAAAGCATTGACGTTTTAACCCCATAGTTGACCACATCCTCTCTGTGGACTACCTGAAGACCGAGCAATTTCGAGTAAATATCCTCGGCCTTTTCGATATCCTTTACGGCGATCGCCACGTGATAAAGAGATCCGTCTTTACTCAATTGAAACGCCCCCCTAGGCTAACCCGAACTCCTCTCTCTGGAAATGGTGAACTTCTCGAGAAGCTCGTTGTCTGATTTGAACTTTATCTTGATTCCTCTCTCCCGCTGGATTTTTCTTATAGACCTTCCCTCTATTCCTCTGAGCGTAGATATAACTTTTTTGTTGGCGTGCACGACAAGCGGTCCTTCAGCGCTTTCCTTTGTCCATTGATCAATATCCCTCAGTATTTCATAACAGGTGGTGTATATCGATTTTATCCTTCCGCTTCCCTCGCAGATATCGCAGGGTTCGGTCAGGTCGGAAAGCACGCTTTCCCTAACCCTGCGTCTGGTAAGCTGGATTACGCCGAAAGATGATATTTCCTGAATCGTGCTTCTCGCCTTGTCCTTTTTCATCTCGGCGGCGAAAAGCGACTCTATTTTCTTTCTGGATCTGGCGGTCTGCATGTCTATGAAATCGATAACTATGATTCCAACCAGATTGCGAAGCCTTATCTGCCTTGCAGATTCGACTGCCGCTTCTTCGTTTGTCTTCATTATCGTTTTTTTCTGAAATTCCTCTCCGACAAGCTTCCCCGAGTTAACGTCTATCACTGTAAGCCCCTCGGCCTCGTCTATGATCAGGTACCCGCCGGACTTCATCCAGACCTTTTTTCTGTACATTTTTTCTATCTGGCTCTCAATTCCGTACCTGTCGAATATGGGCTCTTTTTTATCGTACATATCGACTTTGAAGTCATCCTTCTTAATCTTGTCGGAAAAATACTTGGTGATCTGACCATGGGCTTTACGGGAGTCAACGACAACTTTTTTAAGACCGTTCCCCATCAAGTCCCTCACAACCCTGATGTAACTGTCGGCTTCTTCGTATATCACGCCCGGGACTTTCGAGTCTTCATATTTTTTCCTTATCCTTCTCCACTTTCTCACAAGCGCCCTCATCTCGGTCCTGATATCCTTCTCGTCCGCACCCATGCACGCCGTTCTAACTATAAAGCCCACGTCCTCGGGCTTATTCCGCATTATCTCGGAAAATCTCTTCCTGCTTTTTCTGTCCGTTATTTTGCGGGATACGTTAATCGAATCCGACCCGGGAAGCAGAACAAGGTACTTGCCCGGTATCCCGACGTGAGAGGTAAGCTTGGGACCCTTGTTCCTGGTGGGTTCCTTTGTGACCTGAACCATCACTTCCTGACCCTGTCGCAGCACGTCCTGTATTGGCTGGTGGTTTTTTCTTGAAGACTTTGCGGTCTCTTCCTCTTCAAGAAAAAGCTCGCTCAGCGATTCCTCATACACATCCTCGGCGGAGAGAAACCCAGACCTGCCATTCCCCATGCCTACAAACGCCGCCTGCACTCCGGGGACTATCTTTTCAACTTTCCCCTTGTAGATGTTCCCCACCATTGGGGAATTGGACTTCCTTTCGATGAAAAGCTCGCTCAGCCTGCTTTTCTCCAAAACCGCTATTCTCGTCTCGTTAAAAAGCGAGTTGATGATGAGTTGGGTATGCATGGAACGTTAAAATATAAACCAGTTATCTAGGTAAGCATAACCGTAAGTACCTAATATGGAAGAATTAAGCCGGTTGTAAGGCAATTAAACTTGTGTTCAGCGTCTCACCGAGAGCAAGGGGTTTTTACGAATTATCGCGGGAGTCATGCGCTTTTTCTTCCAAGCTCGACTATCGTGTCGAAATGCTTCTTCTCAATCCCCATGACTGAAAGCCTGCTCTGCCTTACAAGAGAGATATCCTTGAGTCTTTCGTCGCTTTTTATCTGCTTAAGAGATACGGGGGTCTTTAGCGTTTCCACGGGCTTCAGGTCCACTACGACCCATCTCTCGTCCTCAGTAGTAGGATCCTGGTAGTATTCCTTTATAACCTCGGATATGCCTACTACTTCAAGCCCCTTGTTGCTGTGATAGAAAAGGGCGAGATCGCCCTTTTTCATACCCTTGAGGTTGTTTCTCGCCTGGTAGTTTCTAACCCCGTCCCAGTAGGTCCAACCGTCTTGGAGAAATTCCTCCCATGAGTATTTAAACGGTTCGGATTTAACAAGCCAGTAGTTCATAGTTCAATTATCCAGAAAGTCTGGAATATGAACTTAACTGCTGTTTAACCGCATATCTAGAATCAGGTTACCATCCTGCAAGCCCGCTGGCAGATAAACTGTTGCTTTCCTCGCAATTATCCCCAAGACTCTGATTAGTGGTGTCGTCTGCATTCCAGAAATTCTGACGGATAGTCAACAGGCATTTACTGTCCTGTCCCGAGTTCTGAGCGAGAAACTTCTGCGTGATAACCCGACGATGGTTCGACGAATTCGTGAAATAAGCCATGATTTGATCCTGATTCGGATTCTGGCTAAAGTAGTGCTTTATATCCAGTTCCCCGCGAAAGACAATTACGTTTTTCGCGTCTATACCGGAGACCTCCGGCAACTCGAGTCTGCCGGTTTGCTCGATTAACTGCGGACACACGCTCAGAAAAGTCTTGTAACCGACCAGAAAACCATAGCCGAACGTCTCTTTCGTTCCGCCGCTGTCTCCGGGCAGTTCTTCTGTCTTCACCACATCATAACGGGAGATACTGTCCGGATCGGCAGCCCGGTTTATGCCGAAAGAGCAGATCATGCCGGTCCGGTTAGTTATTCCGGGGAAAAACCCGCCTGGAAAGCCTCTAAGAAGAGCAGTCCAATCGCCGCTGTCTAACTGAGGGAAACCATATTCCTCCCGGGACTGTTCGCCCAGCGGACTGGTATAGTCCCGCGGTCCATATCCCGTGGTTATTGTAGTGCTGCTGTCTTTATGCGCGTTCGCGATTTCGCCGACATATCTTATCGCCCTGCCTACCTCGTCATTTTCTATATTAGCCACGATCCTGTCGAAAGCCCCTCCCGCATAGATTTCCTTACCGTCAACTTCAATCGCATTGGAATGATATGTGTCCATAAAATCACGGAAATTCGTACGTATGTCCGGATAGTCGGCACTGCAGGAAGTATCGCTTTCACAGGCGCTGAAAAGAACATTCATCATGCGCGCCGCGTTGCTAAGA
Source organism: Candidatus Dadabacteria bacterium (assembly GCA_009840385.1). NCBI lineage: Bacteria > Pseudomonadati > Thermodesulfobacteriota > Candidatus Dadabacteria > Candidatus Dadabacteria bacterium. The sequence goes on along the minus strand of VXNX01000005.1, from coordinate 27,471 downwards.
CCATCCGATATGGGACGTTCACCTGGAGACGTAACCTGTTCAAAAAAGACATTGTGCAGCTCAGGTCTGTTTTCTTCGGCGAGCATATAGCTCACAACGACGCCCCCGAATGAATCGGTAATAAGATTCACAGGTGAGCGGATAGCTCCGGAAGGCACAAACTCCGATACCTTCATCACGGCCCCATCAACCGTAATTTCTGCGTTATCGTCCGCGAGTAAGCTTATTACGGAGTTTGCATCTTGCGCGTTAAGCTTGGGGTTGATCTTACTGAAAGTATCGTGTTCTTTAAGGCAGGAAATAAATTCCGGACCCGGCGCGCACTCCCATTGAGGGGTGATGTTGGTAAGGCTTGACCCGCGGTAATTTATCGCAACCCACAAAGTATGCAACCCTCTGTCGCCACCGAGCAGATGCACAACTTCAATGCCCGTTCCACCCTGGATAACGACACCCATACGGTTAACCGTGCCGACGCCGGTTCGAGCATCCGTATTGCGAATGGAGACCCACACATCTATAGATACGCCGTCAGGCGCTTCGTAAGTTCCGGAATACACATCCCCATAATAGTCTCCTGCTTCATGTCCTTCTAGGATACTCTTATTGGCAGTTGTGAAATTCAGATCCCTCACAGCCGGCGGAGAACTTCCATCTGACGAACCACCTCCACAGCCGGTCATTAAACACGCTAAAAAAATAAAGGAAATAAATACTATAAAAACACGGTACGGATTCACAGCGTAAGATGGATTGTCTTTCATAAAAATTCTTAGCCTCCTGATTTTAGATCTCTGCACTTTCGTGATCATCCTAAGTCGGATATAAGGTCGTACACAGAAGTGAATTTCTGAAGGAAGGACTTACGCATTTCCCTCTTCATTTTTTCCAACAACGTCAATTTCGGCTTCTAGGTTATACGAAGAATCACACGACTGTCAAGAAATTATGAAATGATTTTAGGGCAATACGCAACAGTCAGTTCTAATAAAAGTATCCCTCTTCTTCATAAAAAAGCTCTGGAGCCAGAAGTAATTCTAAGTACCAAACACTAGAGGTGGATCGGTCTCGAAGAACAACCGATTCGGTGTTTTTTCGAAACATCCTTATAATAATTCTTCCGCTTGTGTATTATTTCCCGTGGTTTTAAGTTCGATGAGGTTCTGAATTGTTCATAATCCCCGCAATAGATTTAAAAAACGGAAATTGCGTGCGACTTCTGAAGGGAGAAGAAGGCACAGAAACCGTATTTTCAACCAGCCCTTCCGATACGGCAAAAAAGTGGGAGCAGTGTGGGGCTGAATGGATTCACGTCGTGGATCTTGACGGGGCTTTCAGGGGAAATCCCAGAAATTTCGAAGCGGTAGAAGCAATAGTTCGCTCCGTCTCCTCAAACGTTCAGGTCGGAGGAGGAATAAGAAACATCGCCACCGTCGAGAAGTATCTTGAAGTCGGTATCGAGAGAGTGATAATAGGCACTTCGGCCTTTACAGACAGGGCTTTTCTCGAGGATATCTGCGGGAGATTTCCCGGAAAAATAGCAGTAGGAGTGGATACGAAGGGAGGAAAGATAGCCCTTCGCGGATGGAAAGAAACCATAGACACTAGCATTGCCCAGACTATGCTTGAATTCCGCGATATCGGTGTGTCGCTTGTGATTCACACAAACGTCGACAGGGACGGAACCATGGAGGGAATAGATACGGCTTCAGTAAAAGGCTTTCTTTCCATGTGCCCCCTTCCGGTAATCGTCTCAGGAGGCATCGCGTCGCCCTCCGACCTAAGCGAAATAGAGTCCATCGGGGATGACAACCTGCTGGGGGCGATACTGGGAAAATCGCTTTACTCAGGTTCCATAGATCTTGAAAACAGCATAAGAAGGTTCCAATAAGATGGTTTCCAAGAGAATAATCCCGTGCCTTGACGTAAAGGACGGAAGGGTGGTTAAGGGGATCCAATTCGTTAACCTAAGGGACGCCGGAGATCCTGTCGAAGTAGCGAAAAAATACAGCGACGAGGGTGCAGACGAGATAACGTTTCTCGATATCACGGCCTCCCATGAAAAAAGAAAAACGATGATAGACGTGGTCGAGCGGACCGCGAGTGAAGTTTTCGTTCCCCTCACCGTCGGAGGGGGGCTTAGAACCGTGGATGACGTAAGGAAACTTCTGCTGGCCGGAGCGGATAAAGTTACGATCAACACGGCGGCCATAACGGATCCCGAGTTTGTAAGACGGGCTTCTGACAGGTTCGGGAGCCAGTGCATAGTGGTTGCCATAGACGCAAGGAGAAGAAACAGCGGGGGGTGGGAGGTTTTCACCCACGGCGGCCGTAATCCGACGGGAATAGACGCCGTCAGCTGGGCCGCGATGATGGAGGATTTTGGAGCGGGGGAGATACTTCTTACCAGCATGGACAGGGACGGTACGGAGGACGGGTACGACCTTGTACTCACAAGAACAATCTCGGAAACCGTCGGCATCCCGGTTATAGCTTCGGGAGGCGCAGGGCAACTTGAACATCTGCTTGAAGCCGTGGAAGAGGGACGCGCGGACGCCGTCCTGTGCGCCTCGATTTTTCATTACGGCAAGTACTCGATAAACGAGGCCAAGGAGTTCCTCTCGGAAAAGGGAGTGCTTGTAAGACTGCCGTAAAAAGAGGTTCAAGACATTTTGCTTATACGAAACCAGACCGAGGAAAACGAAAAAAAACTGCTCAGTCCCATAGCGACTCTGAGCTGCGAATCCAAAGGAAGGACGGAGCCGGAGCGCGAATGCGACATAAGGACATGCTTTCAGAGGGACCGGGACAGGATAATTCATTCCAAGGCCTTCAGGAGACTGAAGCATAAAACCCAGGTATTTATTTCCCCCACCAACGATCACTACCGCACAAGGCTCACTCACGTAATAGAGGTCTCCCAGATAGCCAGAACCATATCCAAGGCCCTCATGCTAAACGAAGACCTGACCGAAGCCATAGCGCTCGGCCACGATCTGGGTCATACCCCTTTCGGTCACTCGGGCGAAGAAGGACTCGACGAGGTGTTTCCCGGCGGATTCAAGCATGTTCTCCAGAGCGTAAGAGTTGTGGACGTGCTTGAGCGCGACGGAGCGGGGCTTAATCTAACGCACGAAGTCAGGGAGGGAATAGCCAAGCATTCCAAGGGGTGGGGCAAAGAAGGAATAGAAACCGAGGAGAACAGACCAATCACCCTCGAGGGGCAGGTAACCAAGATCTCCGACCTTGTCGCCTACGCGAATCACGATCTTGATGATGCAATCCGCTCGGGTATCATATCCCCCGGCGACATTCCCGCAGAGTACATCTCGGTCCTCGGAGAAACGGCCTCGCAGAGAATAAACACGATGGTAGTCGACATCGTGGAGCAGACCATCGCAAGGGACGAGATGAGAATTCTGATGAGCGAGGAAGTGTTTGAAGCGCTTTTGGGGCTTAGAAAATATCTCTACGAGAACGTCTACGTTAGCGAGCGACTGCTCTCGCTTCATAACAAATCCAAAAAAGTCGTAAAGGAACTCTACTTGTATTTCTGTCAGAACGAGAAAATCTTCCGCGAGAACTTCTGCAAGATGCCCGCACGGGAGGGTGAGACTCTGGAGAGAGCCGTATGCGACTTCATAGCGGGAATGTCCGATCTTTACGCGCTCTCGATTTACCAGAAGATATTTCTTCCGAGCAGGTGGACAAAAAGCCAGGAAATATGGGACGCTTACCTATGAACAGAAAAAGGGGGACCGTCCTTTGATAAATCTCGGAGCAGCGCCTTTTCTTAACATGAGGCCTCTCATTTATCCCTTGGAAAAAGGGGTTTTGGAGCACAACTTCAACATAATGTACTTTGACCCTTTCCTTCTTTCCGGGAACCTGTCGGAAGGAGTGGTGGATGTCGCGCCCATTCCTTCGGTTGAATTTTTAAGAACAGACGACTACTCCATTCTCCCAGGCCTCTCAATATCTTCTTTCGGGAAAATTGACAGCGTCATACTCAAGGCGCGCAAGAAGATAACGGAAATACAAAGCGTATCGGTCGACAACAGGTCAAGAAGCTCAACGGCCCTGCTGAGAATCGTTCTTGAGCTTTTTTTCGGTCTAAAACCCGAGTACGTAAAAAGAGAGCCCGGAAATGGTTTCCTCAAGGGAGTTGACGCCGGGATGCTTATCGGCAACGCGGGCCTCCAGGCACGTTATCTCTGCACCGACAAATCTGCTTTCGCGTACGATTTGGGAGAGATTTGGACAAAGGAGACAGCCCTTCCCTTCGTATACGCGGTAATGGCGATCAAGAAGGGAGACGATACTACCGGTGAAGGTTGCAGATGCCTTCTCTCGGTCAGGGAAGAAGGAGAAAAACTCATTTCGGAAATAGTGGATATAGAATCTCGAAAACTGGGGCTCAGCAGGGAGCAGTGCCTGATTTACCTTGAGGAAAGAATCAAATACGACCTTGATGACTCCAAGATTGACGGACTCATCAAATACAGAGACCTTCTTTTTGAGCTTGGCGAAATAGAGAAGAAAAACGAAATCGACTTCTACGCAGACCCCTCAGAGACGAAACCCACGAGGAGACGAGAATGGAAAAACGGATCATGAAACTGGGTCACAGTCCTGATGCGGACGACGCGTTCATGTTCTACGCCATAGCAAGCGGAAAGGTAACTTCCGAAGAAATCGACTTTGAACATGTAATTGAAGACATACAGTCCCTTAACAAAAGAGCCACGGAAGCGCAACTTGAAGTCACGGCAATCTCCGCCCACGGATATCTGAGCGTGCAGAACCGTTACCGTATCCTCTCCTGCGGAGCCAGCATGGGGAAAGGCTACGGCCCCATAGTAGTAGCCAGAGAAAAGATTTCCGACCTCAGTGGAAAAACTATCGCGGTACCTGGAAAACTCACGACCGCTTACCTTCTTTTGAGTCTCTACGCAGATGATTTCATCCCCGTGGAAGTGCCTTTTGATGAGATCATGGAGAAGGTGCTTGAGGGAGAAGTAGATGCAGGTCTCCTGATACATGAAGGGCAGCTTACCTACGAAGATATGGGTTTTGAGCTCCTGCTCGATCTTGGAGTGATGTGGGCCGAGGAAACCGATCTTCCGATGCCTCTTGGACTAAACGTCCTTCGAAGGGACATACCCCGCGGACTTGACACAGAAGTCCTCCGGGTACACAAAGAAAGCATAGAATATGCTCTTTCGAACAAAAAAGAGGCTCTTGATTACGCAATGCGCTTTGGGAGGGGAATGAGCGAGGACACGGGAGAAAAGTTCGTTCTAATGTACGTAAACGAATGGACCAGAAATCTGGGGGAAAGCGGAACCGGGGCCCTTGAGTATCTTTTCAAAAAAGCCCACAGGAAGGGAATCATAGCAGAAAAGCCAAGGCTTGATATCCTCCGCGACTGATCTTACTACACCAAGTTACCTAGGGTCTGGCGAAAATCCTCTTTTAGTCTTCTGGTTCCCCAAAATAATATCTAATTCACTTCCTAAGTGTTCTTCCCGTCTCTTGAACTATCCGTTCTTGCGGACCATAATAGTGAGAAAGTTTCTTTAGAACACTGAAATGAAAAACCCCTGTTCAGTTCTGTATGCTTTGCTCTTGGTCTGCATTCTCGCTTTTTCAGGCTGTCAAGGCAATGACTGTGCCGACGCTTCTTTCTGCATAGGGGTGCTTATCCCCGAGAGGATTTTTGACGGCAGCTATGACAGCAGACGACAGGCGGTAGTTTCGGCTGTAGAAGATATCAATGCCGCGGGCGGTGATATAGAACTTGTTTTTGGCCGCGACACTGACCGTTCTTTTGATTCTGATGCTCTGAGGGATGTTCTAAACAGCGGGGTCGACGGAATAATAGGTCCGACTACTTCTGCCGATTCCGTGAATCTTGTGGATGATTTTGCCAGAGCGAAGATGGTCGCGATATCACCCTCGGCCAGTTCGGTTGAAATAAGCACTTTCGCTGATGACGGTTACTTCTTCAGAGCTATTCCATCGGACGCATTCCAGGCACCCATACTTGCGAAACTGATAAAGCAGGCCGGGGGAAAACGCGCGGCCATACTGTTTCGTGACGACAGTTACGGAAGAAACCTTAAAGACGGTCTTGTCGAATCCCTTAAACAAGCGGGAGTAAGCTCACTTGAGCCGATTGAGTACGGGGAAGGTCCCGAGGCGGCAGTGAATGCCGTGGTCAGTGCGGTAAATGCCGAGGTTAATCCTGTGGACTCCGTGGTTCTCGCGCTGTTCCGTGAAGGGGGAGCGAACCTTATGGCCAGTATGCTGAAGAGGAAGGAACTGAAAGGAAAGGTGAAATACTACGGGGCGGATTCACTGTCAATTGAGAGTTTTGCCGAAATAGTTGTCGCCCTTGATCCCGAAGCACTTTCGCTTGAGGACATGGAAGGTTTTGTGACCACCATCGCGGGTCCAGATCCCTGCAGACTGGAAGACAGGAAGGAAATTTTTGATGAAGCGGGGAGATATGCAAGGCAGATATACGATGCTGTTGCGCTGATGAAGCTTGCATCCATTAAAAGCGCATCTTCGGATCCTGCTGTGTATGTCAGGGAAATCATAGGGGTAAGCAGGGGTGGGACCAAATGCAGAACTTATGCAGAATGTGCCGGATTTCTCACCGACGGCGACAGTAACAACGATGATATTGATTATCACGGTTTTTCAGGCGAGCTTGATTTTGACGCTAACGGCGACGTAACAAAGGGTTTTTACTACGTACACACTTATGATGACATGGGCGGAAGGCCTGACCCTGCTCTCGTTGACTTGGAAGGAAATCCCGCAGGCGAGTGCAAGGCGGACAACTGATTTTTTTCGGATTGCAGAAAACCACGCCCTATCCACCTTGGTCTGTCTTCTTCAAGATCGCCCCTTCGACAAACCCCAGAAGAAATCCGATCAGGTGGCGAAACTCTTTTTCCCTCCGCCACGGCATCCTTAGCCTGTCGCTTATTTCGATCTGGATCGCAGGAACCGAAAACCGGTTCGCAACGAACTTGGCCACAGTCATTTGTCTTGCCGCGGGGAATATATCCACTCCCCCGGCCGCGATTCCATATTCCTCGGCAGCCAGATAAAACATATCAAGAACATTGGGAGCCGAAAGAAGGAACTCCCCCTCCGCCCCCACGCCCGGAAACAGGTCCTCGGGCCTCTCGTTTCCGGTACCGTGTATGTCCACGACAAGATTTATTTCTGTTTCGGAGAGGATTTTTCCAAGCGTAGTCTTAAAATCGCAGTCGTCGTAGTAATTCGGGTCTGTTTCCTGTTCCCTGTTCGCGTAAAGAAAATGGCAACCGAGAACCAGATGCATCACGGCCCCGAGAGCGGCGGTGTAGAATTCATGGCGTTTTAGTTTCCCCATCCTCGTGTGAGCGGTTGAGTGCGGACAGGTCACCAAAACGGGGACTGTACCCTCAAGAAAAATATTCTCTTCGCCGCGGCCGTCGGGCTTCATCCTGTAATACCGCTTCTGTATGTTCTCAAAACTAACGGCAAAAGAAAAAGGGTCTGCTTCGCGGAAATCTGGAGAGAAAAACCAGTTGCCGCTTTTTATTATGTCCGCATCCCTAATCTGCCTTCTGAGTTCCACAGCGGGTTCATAGGCGTAAAAAAACTCTTCTCCGCAGCGGATGACCGATCTTGAAAACAGCTTTTCATCCACACCTTCAAGACTATCCACGCTCCTGATAAAGACTTCGGAATCCGGCGGAAGCTCGTAAAGCTCCCCATGAACCGCAAGCGGGGATGTCTCATCAAACATGGCCGCCGGATAACCAAAAGGTGTACTGTAGAGAGTTCCTGGAACTTTCATCATCTTAAGCAGCCTGCATCGCTCAAGGTGACCGCTCCTAGCCCCACCCTTTCTCAAGGTTCCATAGACGAAAAGTTTTTCGGGCTTTGACTCGGTCATCGGGGATACCAGGAAAACTAATGCTCTCGACAAACACGGGAGTCTTTGCGGTAGATGAAATTTCCCCCCACCATTGAGAACTGAAGATTCTCCGGTTTTGAAGACACTATGCAGGAATACGGGTGAGAAGGGGTCTCTCCCTGATGGTCAACGCATATGATGTCGGCACTCTTTCCAACCTCAAGACTTCCCGTCTTCTCTTCGATAAAAAGGGCCTTCGCTCCGCCGAGAGTTGCGAAATAGACCGCCTGGCGGGCACTTTGCGGTATTCCTTGCTCAACCATAATGTCATGCAGGAACCTTATCTCCTTAAAGAAATCAAGATCCGAGTTGCTCGAGAGTCCGTCAGTCCCAAGCCCTACTCTTTCATAACCACACATCTGCCGCAGGTTCGGTTTTCCCACGTTAAGAAAAACATTGCTTCTGGGACAGAGAATCACACCTATATCGGCCCTTTGGACTATTTCCATGTCCTCGGCCGCTACCTGGACCATGTGAACGGCGGAGAGTCTTACGTCTTCTCCACGCAGGAATCCGTCTATGTAGCGCGTCGGGGTTTCGGCCCCGGGCCTTTTAAAGGTTTTCTTTTTTATAAGCGGAAAGATCTTGCGCTCAAATTCGTTGGGCAGGTTCTTTAGAAAACTGACTTCATCGGGACTCTCGCCCAGGTGAATTCCTACTGCAACTGCGTTTTCGCGGGCGCAAGCAAAAACCGCATCGAGAAATTCCGGGCCGCAGGAATAGGGAGCATGAGGGAAAGGTCTTTCCTCGTAAAGACCTTCGCTTCGAAATTCAAGCGAGGAAAGCCTCTTTGAAACCCGGTCAAAAAGCTCGAGAAACGCGATGATTCTCATTCCCGAGTTTTGAAGCATATGCCTCCCGTCAAAATCCAAAGAGGATATTTCCCCGACGGTTGTGACTCCACTCCCGATGACCTCGCGAACCCCCATCCTCATCGAATCTTCCACTAGGCTCTCGTCAATCCCGCCGGACTTAAGAGTTATTAACCGCTCAAGCCATCCGGTAAAATCTTCAAAACCCCGGATCTTTCCCCTAGTCCAACTGAGTTCAAGATGGGTGTGGGCGTTTATGAACCCGGGGAGTATAATGGAATTCGGCTTCCTTATTTTCCGCAAGCCGGGATGGGCGGTTTCCATTTCCCCCGACGTCCCGACGTCAACTATACGTCCCTGGTCCACAACGACTGCCCCGTTGCGAATCGGTTCTGAACTTACCGGAACTACAACGTCAGCAGTTAAAAGCAGTTTTTCCATCAAAAAAACGAATCGGTTGCTCTAGAAGTCTATGGCGAGGGATTTTTCAGTCTGTGAAGCAGATCGTCGCTTAGTATTCCTGAAAAAACCTCTTCCACTTCACCGCGCATCGTGATCGACCAATCCTCCCCGACATTTATGTCAAGATGCCCTCCAGGCATCAAGACTCTGAGCTTCCGGTTCGTAAGACCCGATTTCACACATGCGGCGGCAACCGCGCACGAGCTGCTTCCGGAGGCAAGAGTGTAACCGGCCCCTCTCTCCCAGATCAGAATACGAACGCTGTCAGATGAGATCACTTGAGCGAACTGGACGTTTGTTCTGTTCGGGAAAACAGGGTGATTTTCTATCTCCGGTCCGAGTTCCCTTATGAGATCTTCCTTAAGTTCGTCAAAGAAAATAACGCAGTGGGGATTGCCCACCGAAACGGCCGTAAAATCAAATTCCCCCTCCTCAAGCACAAGACGCTCCGCTACCACTTCCTCTTTTTCGATATCCACCGGTATCTCATCTGCCCTGAAAGTCGCCCCGCCCATTTCTACCGTGACGTGGTGTACTTTTCCATCTTCTTCCTCGACTTCGGCCGTAACAAGGCCTCCGGGTGTATCTATGGAAAAAGTTTTACTCGAAGCGTGTTTTTTCTCGTAGAGATACTTGGCGAAAATTCTAAGCCCGTTTCCGCTTTTTTCCGCCTCGCTTCCGTCAGGGTTCAGGATCCTTAGCCCGAAGTCCCCCCTAGTAGGGGGGACCAGAAGCAGTATGCCGTCTGAACCTATGCCGTAGTTTCTGTGGCATATGAGTTCTATTGCGGCTTTGCCGAGGTCAAAATCTATTTCGGCGCTGTCTAAGACAATATAATCATTTCCCAACCCATGTGATTTTACAAAACAATTCATCACGTTGTCTTCAGTTTTGGGAAAACACTCCGGAAGAAGATACTAATCCTCCAGAATAAAGGTGATTCTGACGTGGGAGCGGTACTCGGTAATCTGCCCGTCCTCTATACGGGCGTTCATCTTTGTTACCTCGATTCCGGTAAGACCCCTTATCGTCTTGTTGGCTCTGTCAAGAGCCTCCTGCACAGCGTCATCCCATGACTTCTCGGATGATCCTATAACTTCCGTTACTCTAGCTACAGCCATAGTAATCCTCCTTAAAACAGTTTTTTGCCGTAATTCGGGGCATATATTATAACGCTATTTCCGAATTTTTGTAAACCAGTGCTGCGGGGAATTTCAAGCGGCTTCAATCGAATCTGTGCTGTCCGGGGAAGATATATCCCACCACGAACGTCGCCACCACGATGCAGAATCCGACCACCGCCCCAAGCGCCGCCCTCCTGCCTCTCCATCCAAGGGAAAGACGTCCGTTTATCAAGAAAGCGTAAAGAAGCCACGTAACCGTAGACCAAGTCTCCTTCGCACCCCATGTCCATCCCTCGCTCCATATCTCCCTTGCCAGTATGAAACCGATTACTAGACTCACGGTCAGAAGGGGAAACCCAAGAAGGAGACTCAGGTGATTTATCCTGTCAAGGGTTATCAGGGAAGGAAGTTTTTTCAGGTGGGTTCCGATTCTTTTCGACTTGAGTTGGTTTTCCTGAAATATGTAGATCGCACCCGCTAGAAACGATATCGCGAAAAACGCCTCCCCGAGGAAAATGGACAGTATGTGCGCCAGTATCCAGGGATTGGCAAGCGTCGGATCCTGGGTAATCATCCCATCGGGAATAATCACGTAGGGCAAGGTCCCGAGAAAAGCTACCGGGAGCACGAACGCGCCGAGCACTGGAGTCTTGAATCTTAACTGTGAGACTAAAAAGACAAGTGTTATTAACCACGAAAAGATAAAGAGGGGCCTTGAAGTGCTTCCGGCCAGTATATCTCCGCGCATCAGGAAGACAACCAGCAGTGTGGTGTGAACAAGTACTCCCGCAACGGCGAAATAAACCCCCGCCCGAGAGATTTTTCTTTTCTGCGACCAGAGATACGTTCCGTAGATAAGGGAAGAAAGCAGGTAAAGGGCTGAAATCAGATATATGAGATTCATTGAAGGTATATTGTATTGCCCAAGCCGGCAAATACAAGCCAGGAAAAGCCTTCAGCCATCCGAGAGATTTTTCAGACTTTCTGCCTGAAAATGCGCCGCGAGCGGTTCGAGCAGAGGATCCAGTTCCCCTCCCAGCACCCCCTCGATCTTATGGAGAGTGAGACCTATTCTGTGGTCGGTTATCCTTCCCTGAGGAAAGTTGTAGGTCCTTATCTTCTCGCTTCTGTCGCCGCTTCCGACCTGGGTTTTCCTGGTCTGCGAAATTTCACTTGCGCGCTTGCGCTCCTCTATTTCGTAAAGTTTCGCACGGAGCATGCTCATGGCATGAACTCTGTTTTTCTGCTGCGAGCGGTCATCCTGGCACTGAACAACGATTCCCGTGGGAATGTGGGTTATCCTTATCGCGGAATCCGTTTTGTTGACGTGCTGACCCCCCGGACCGGAAGACCTGAAGGTATCTACTTTGAGCTCCCTCTCGTCCACTTCCACGTCAACCTCGTCGGCCTCCGGCAGCACGGCAACGGTCGCCGTTGAGGTATGTATTCTCCCTCCAGCCTCGGTCGAGGGTATCCGCTGAACCCTGTGGACCCCGCTTTCATATCTGAGCTTGGCGTAAACCTCCCGACCTTCGATCTTCACCACAAGTTCCTTTATTCCCCCGATCCCGGTCTCGTTCAAGGTTATGGTCTCGACCTTCCAGCGGTGGTTCTCACAGTACCTTGAGTACATCCTGAGAAGGTCGGCCGCGAAAAGCGCCGCCTCTTCCCCCCCGGCCCCGGCCCTAATCTCGAGAAAAACATTTTTCCCAAGATTGGGGTCCTTGGGCAGAAGAAGCTTTCTGAGTCTCTGCTCAAGCTCGTTTTTCTCCTCCGAAAGCTCATCGACCTCCTCGCGGGCAAGAGACGCAAGCTCACTGTCATCAAGCAGCTTGCGGTTTTCCTCTATCGCCTCGGCAACTTCCTTAAGTCGCCCGTAAACGGAAACCACATCCTCAAGCTCCGCACGCTCTTTCGAGCACTTGATTCTCTGCTGGGCGGAGATGTCAGGGTCGCCGAGCGCCCTCTCAAGTTCAACGAACTTGCGCTCAAGCTCCTCTAGTTTTTCAAACAGCCTCTCGTCTTCAACAGGATTTATCTGCATGGCAGAAATTATAGACAAAAAGTGTTTAAAACGTAAAAAAATCCTCTCCGGGGGCCCGTGTAAATGCGTTTTCTGGATAATTCTTGCAATAATCCCACCACGGAGATACAATTCATATTCAATATGGAATCATTGGAGATTCTTGAGAGAAAAATCAGAGAGTACGTAGACAAAAACGCCAAGACGGCTGAAGAACACAACAGATTGCTTGAAGAAATTAAGGTGCTAAGAGAAAATGTCGCTTCGCTTGAAGCCGAAAAGGAGCGCCTTGGAACACGCGTTGACAACATGATACGGATAATCGAGCAGCATCTTGGCGAAGAGTCGGTATGAAAGACAGGATAAAAGTAGTTTTCTTTGGTAAGGAATACTCCGTTGTTACGGATGCCGAAAAAGATTACGTTATGGAAATTGTGAATTATCTTGAACAAAAAATTACCCAAGCGGCTGAAGGCGGCCCAACAGTAACCGTCTCTCCTCCCGTTTTTCTGGCTTCTCTCGAGATCGTCGATGATTTCTTCGCATTACAGAGGGAATTTGATGAATTCAAGAGAACCGCGGAAAGAAAAACAGAAGAACTCGTCGGACTGCTCGAATCACCCGGAAACAGCGAAAGCGAAGAACCCCTCCTTGTTGAAGAAAGTTCCGAAGACCCTTTCAGATCAAGAGGAAGCAACTTCTGAGACCGACTCCGGCTCCACATCCGCAAACGGTTCCCGGCAAACCAGCCCGGGAAACCCAATCCTTGAGGAAAAGAACAAGCTGAGAAGAGATCTTCTTAAGAAAAGAAGAGATCTCTCCCCATCTGTTTCCCAAGAAAAATCAAGCCTGATTCTCAAGGTTCTTCTTTCCGAAAAAGCTTTCATTGACGCGTCGAGCGTAGCTCTTTATTTCCCCGTAAACGGCGAAGTAGACACCCTTGAGATATTCAAAAAATGCATAGATCTTGAAAAAAAGGTTTTTTTTCCGAAGACCCGAGGTTCCGATCTCGTTTTTCTCAGAACGAAAAATGTCAAGGAACTTACTCCCGGGGCTTTCGCAATTCCCGAGCCCCCGGAGGATGCCGAGCCCGCACGCAGCAACGAACTTGACCTCGTGCTGGTGCCTGGAGTGGTATTTGATCTTTCCGGAAACAGAATCGGGTACGGAAAAGGTTTTTACGACAGGTTTTTAAAAGATATCCCCAGGCGGGCCCGCTTTGGGCTGGCTTACCGGTTCCAGGTGCTAAAAAGCGTTCCTTCGCACGAAACCGATGCGAAGGCGGGCCGCATAATCACGGAGGACGAAGCCATTAACTGTCTGGGAGAAAAAGGAGACTGAAATGCAAGCACAATCAATACTACTGCTTCTACTGCTCTTCGGACTCGGATTCGCAGCCCATTTCATCTACAGGATGATCATGGAGAAAAACAGGGTCCGCAAAAGCCGTGATCAGGCCCAGATCATAATTGAAGGAGCCGAGAAAAGAGCAGAAGAGATAAGAAACAGGGCGGAAAACAGGGCGAAGAAACTCGTTAAGGACAAAAATTCCCAGATGCAGAGAATGTCGAGTGAGAAACGCAAGGAATTTTCCTCCACTGAAAAAAAACTAAAAGCAAGGGAAGAGGATCTTAACAAAAAATACGAGGAGATTGATAGAAAACAATCGGAACTTGAAAAAATGCAGGCGGAGTTCGAGAGCAAAAACCTCGCCGCCGAAGAAAAGCAAAGGATCCTTGATGAGAACATCGAAGAGATAAAGGGCAAGATAGAGGAAATATCAGGCCTGACCCGCGAAGCGGCAAAAGCCGAACTCGTAAGTCTGGTAGAGGATGAGGCAAGACATGAGGCGGCTAAAAAACTCAAGCAGATAGAAGAAGACTGCAACTCAACCGCTGAGCAGAAGGCGAAGGATATAATATCTCTTGCCATTCAGAGGTATTCCGGCAGATACACGAGCGAGAAAACAGTGTCGGTAGTGAATCTTCCAAGCGACGATGTAAAGGGAAGAATCATCGGGCGCGAAGGACGGAACATCCGCTCCATAGAGCTTCGCACAGGAGTGGACATCATTATTGATGATACGCCAGAGACAGTCGTGATCTCGTGCTTTAACCCCATAAGGCGGGAAGTGGCGAAAATTTCCCTTGAGCGGCTGATAGCGGACGGAAGGATACATCCGGCGAGAATCGAAGAAGTGGTAAGCGAGGTTGAAAAGGAAATAGAAAAGGAGATACAGAAAGAAGGGGAAAAAGCGCTTTTCGATCTCGGCATAAGCGGCATGCATCCGGAACTGATAAGCAAGCTCGGGATGCTTAAATACAGAACAAGCTACTCGCAGAACATACTCAATCACTCGATTGAAGTAGGGTTTATCTGCGGAATGCTCGCCTCCGAAATCGGCTACAGCGAAAAGCTCGCTAAAAGAGCCGGCCTTCTCCACGACATAGGAAAAGCGGTTGATCATGAGATTGAAGGCTCTCACGTGGACATAGGGACGAATATCGTCAAGAAATACGGCGAGCCCCCGGAGATCATAGACGCGCTTGAAAAAACACATGATCCACAGCCTCAGGGAGTTCTCCCGCTTTTGGTTCAGGCAGCGGACGCTATTTCCGCCGCACGTCCCGGCGCTAGGAGGGAAACGTATGAGAACTACGTGAAAAGAATCGAGAGCATAGAAGGCGTCGCGAGTTCCTTCCCAGGCGTTGAGAGGTGCTATGCGATCCAAGCGGGAAGAGAGGTAAGGGTGATAGTGGAAAGCGATCAGGTAAGCGATGAGGAAGGAGCGATTCTCTCGCATGAAATAGCCAAGAAAATAGAAAATGAGGTTGTTTATCCGGGACAGATAAAAATCATGGTCATAAGGGAAAGCAGGGCTACCGCATACGCTTCATAGAAAACACGCCAAACGTGGGATCTTTGTGGTATATTACACCGGCACTTAAAAACAGACCGGAAAGGGAGAACTGCTGAAGGAGGAAGAAATGCGAGAACCACGAGACAAGGAAAAACCGGAAAAAACACTCGAGCGGTTCAACAAGGAAGCGCTTGATTTCATGATTGAGAACCAGAGCAGAATCGCCTGCGCGATCGTTTACGCCCTGTCTCATCTGAACCAGCCGCTCATTGCGGGATACCAGCGCTATTTCAACAATAACGTAATCCTGAAATACGATTCAAAATCGGTGTTCGCGCACAATGCCGATCTTCCCGACTTTCTGTGCGCATATTTCATTTTAGTAAGAAAACCGGAAAAAGCCGATCTCAAGGAAATCATCGAAGACTCCAAAATATACGTAAACAATTTCATGGAGTTTAACATGGAGATACTTTCCGGAATATCCTGTTTCATCTTCGATATAGAAAGCGGCAACATAGTCGAAAGGGTTGACCGCGGAAAAAAAGAAAGCCTGGAATCCGTTGAGTTCCTCAACATCTGAGAGTCACGGTGGCGCCAAAACTAGACATGTTTCAGGGAATCGATAAGCGCCCCAAGTGGCCTGTCCGCTCCTGAGAACCTGTCCTTGAAAGTTCCCCCATCCTCAAGCTTGAGCACTCCTCTGGGACACACAGCCGAGCATACCCCGCATCCAACACATGACGCTCTCACTATGTTTTCGCCCTTCTGGGCGTAAGCCCTGACGTCTATTCCCATCTCGCAGTAAGTGGAGCAGTTCCCGCATGACATGCACTGGTCACCGTTTGTGGTAATCCTGAACCTAGACAGATACCTCTGGAAAATCCCGAGAACGGCCGCCATGGGACAACCGAACCGGCACCACACCCTGCTTCCCATTATGGGGTAGAAACCCACGCCTATAACCCCAGAGAAAATAGCACCGATGTAGAACCCGTACCACTTCTTAAGGGACATCGACGCTTCTCCGAACACCGCTCCCGAGGTTGCGGAGTTAACCCAGAGAAGAACCGTAGTAACGACGATGAACACCAGTACGGAATGAACGAGCCAGCGCTCTATTCGCCACGCCTTCTTCGATTTGTCAGAAAGCTGTCTAAACGGATCCCCCATGGTTTCCGCAAGCCCCCCGCATCCGCACACCCAGGAACAGTACCACCTCTTGCCGAAATAGTAGGTAAGAAGCGGAGTGGCAATGAAGGTCATTACGGCTCCCCAGAAAATAAGGAACATTCCAAGTCCCCCGGGATGATTCACAAAATAGCTTAAAGTGCCCGGGAACAGGTATTCGGGTTTAAGCGGCCAGAAGTAGCTAAGGTAGAACTCGGGCTGGTTAAACAGCATAAGTATGTTGGGAATAAGAAAAGCGAACCCAAGCTGGAAGAACATAACCGAGGCCGTTCTTATCTTCTGGTAGCGGTTATTCCTGTATTTCATGAACATTCTCACTCCGAAAACAAAGACGGCTAGGGTGTAGAGAAAACCGTAGAAAAACCAGTTGTTAGCCGGAGAACCGGAGAGGGCAACCGAGAGCGGGTTTACGATCTTTATTCCTCCCGCCAAATATTCGGGAAACCAGTAAAGAGCTATGTAGAAACCGGTGAACACAATTCCGACAAGCCAGCCGAGAACCCCCTTGTTGGTCAGTCCCCTGAAGTAGATGTTGTCGTGCTTGATACCCGGAACTGTGTCCTTGAAATCAAGGTAGAAGTAGAACGCCGTACCGAAGAAGACGGGAAGAAGTACCAGAAGAAATCCGGCCCAGGTGCCGCCCGGAGGCATGCCCATGGCCTGAAGCGCAAACATCAGTATTCCGAATCCTAGGACAGCGAGAGAAAGCTTTTCTCCGGTTCCAAGCGGCTTGGCCGGAGCCTTCTCCGGTTCCTCAAAACCCAGAGTTTCCTCGTCAAAATCGTAGCTTATCGTATGCTGTTCCATCAGGCGGCCTGCTTCCTTATTTCCCTTATTATTTCCGCCTCGCACTTTTCGTAGAACTCGGGGTCGAAATTGGCATCCCCGAGATGATCGAGCACGTAGTCAAGGGACCTTCCCTCCGCTACCCAACTCTCACAAACCCTGTGGCTGTAGCGAAGGCCCATGACGTTTATGCCGCAGACAGCGCCGTCTCTCGTAACTATTCTTATCGAACGGCTGTGATCGGGATGCTCCCAGTAAAAATTGCTTTCCTCTTCAACGGGAACGTTTTTCACCATACCGTAAGTCTGGTACTCAAGATCGAAGAACTTGGCCGAGTTATACCATATCCCAGGGTCATACACGCTCTGCTGGCCGGCCATGACTTCTCCGGCCACCTTTCCCTGGCTCTTGCCCGTGTACCAGACCTGCTGAATAAGGTTCCTTCCCTCTCCTTCGGTAATTATCTCGGCACAGTCCCCGGCAGCGAACACGTCCGGGATATCGGTTCTGAAACTCCAGTCGACCAGAATCCCCCTTCCTGTCTTTATGCCGCTTGTCTTGGCAAGGGCGATGTTGGGACTCACCCCCGCGGTGAGTCCGACTATCTGAGCTTCTATGAATTCCTCTTTGTTGGTTATAACTCCCCGCACTCTTCCCGAATCGTTCCCGACTATCTCCTTGAGCTCAGTGGTGAGTCTGAGGTCTATTCCCTGTTCGGTGATCACACGGTTTATCATCCGCGATTCCTCAATCGGAAGGACGTTTGTCCAGTAGGACTCCTCTCTTACCAGAAAGGTGACGTGAATATTGCGCGAGTGGAGCATCTCCGCAAGTTCGATTCCGATCAGCCCTCCCCCGACTATGACGGCGCTTCGGGCACCCTTCACGTTCTCGTAAAGAAGCCTTAGATCTATCAGGCTGTATAAACCCTGGACACCACCGAGATCCTGACCGGGCCACCCGAATTTGTTTGACTTGGACCCAGTGGCGATAAGCAGCTTATCGAACGAAACGGGATCTTTTTCGTGCATGATCAGTTTTTTCCCGGCGGTATCAATCTCAGTAACCCAGCCCCGTAGCAGATCAATGCGGTTTTTTTGCCAGAAACTGTCCTCGTAGGGCTTGGTATCCTTGTAGCTCATGTGGCCCATGAATATGTACATGAGCGCCGGGCGGGAGTAGTGAAATGAAGATTCCCCCGAAATCATTACGATTTCCCAGTCGGGCTGGTGCCTGCGTATACTCAAGGCGGCTGCAACCCCGGTCACCCCATTTCCTATAATAGCTACGCGCATGGCTGGTTTCCTTCCTTACAGCAAACCGAGTCAAGCTCCCCGCATACAGCAGATACTACTTTTCGAATCGCTCTCTCTGGTCCGGGTGGTTCTCAAGAAAGGCCTGCAGATGCCTGTCCGAGTAAGAACCCTTCGGGTAGTACTGGTCATAGAAATCCAGGTCTATGTGCATTGCCTGGAAAACAAGCCTCATGTACATGGGATCCACAAACGCGGGAAATCTGCCGTAAGTGTCGTAAATGTAGTTCGCTACATCCCTTACGATCTGCATGGTGGTCTCCGTTGGTCTCGGGGCCTTCATAAGATGCCGGTCGGGTTCGGTGTAAGGAAAAGGCTTGTCTGATTCCCAGGCTTTCCACTTGTGGGCCAGGAAGTGATCGATTGCATCGTCCATGTTCTCATAGTAAGGCGGACAGTAGGCTTCAAAAACCCCGTCCTTTCCTACGGGAACTGTGGTAGGGGGATCGATCGTGCCCTTTTTCGGCTGGATGAACCGGAATCCAAGTCCCCTGAAAAGGTTCGGAGCGGCTCCCATCGCAAACCTCGGTATAAAGCCCGTAAACGCCCATCCCGCAAGTCCCAGAGGCTGGAGGGCGAGGGCCATGTTCTGCGTAATAAACGCCTGCTCCACGTTAAGCCCCGTAAGAATTCTTACCTCAAGATCAAACAGGGAGAGCTTGATTTCACCCTTGAGCCTGCCTTTTTTCACCCACTTCTCAACACCCGCGGGTTTTCCGGTAAGATCGTCGATAATCGTGAATCCGTAGCTGTGAGCGCAGTAAAGGGTAAGAAGATTCAGGTACTCCTCGGTCACGTCCGTTACGGGAACAAAAAGCGAGGAGCCAGGCTTGTTGGCATTCCACTGGTTAAACTCAAAGAGCCCCGGCATCTTGTCGGGCATGTCGGCCCTTCCGTCTTCAAGCTTGTTAAGACTTTCCCTGTAAAGCTCAAGAATCCTCGCGGTTTTCTCCTCCCTGGACATCTGGAAAAACAGGTCAAGCTCATGCTCCTTTGGAAGCATGTTCTTCACGTCCACGTGATAGAGACCTTCGTCGTTTGTGAAAAAAAGTTCCGTTCCGTGGTTGTTGCACGCAGAAGGCCAGGTTCTTCCCGTCCACTGGCAGAGAAGGTCTATTCCGTTCTCGGGCGGCAGGTCGGCGAGACAGAGCCCGGTGAGCCCCGTTCCGGCCCACACCAGAAGTGCTTCTTCGATCTCGCTAAGAGGTACGGGGTCGTAATTTGACTTGAACTCAAGGGTGCTGTCCTTAAGCTCCATTCCGAGACCGAACCTCCTTGAGCGCCTGTTGAATATGGAATCGAAAAGCGGGTACTTAAGCGCTTGCTCGATTCTCTCGCTCAGAATAGTTTTGTCGAGTTTGCCGTTTTTCATCGTTTGAATCTCCTTGGATCTGATTGAGTAATAAAGTGAAGTATACCAAAAATCAGGCGGTTTTTCCCCTCTCAAAATCCCTGACCCAGGATTTAAGGGTTTCAAGGGCAAGGCGACTGCATTTGGGGCGGGTCACCATGATATCCTTGCCGAGAAGTTCCCTGAGGTAATCGGAATCAAGTTCTCCTACCTGTCCGACTGTTTTTCCCTTTACAAATTCCGTGAGAAGAGACGCCGCCGCCTGACTTATCGTACAGCCTTCCCCGTCAAAACTTATATCCTCTATCACGCTTCCGCCGTCTGTGCGTATATAGATATTTATATTGTCGCCGCAATTGGGATTGCCGCCCTTAAGCGTCACCGTCGGGTGCTCAAGCGGGCCGAAATTCCTCGGATTTTCATAATGATCCATGATCATCTTCATTCTGTCTTCTTCAATCATGTGACCGTTCCGTGCCGTCTTACCTCGCTTTTTATCCTCGCGTAAACCGCGCTAAGGCCTCTGACTCTTCTTATCCCGAGCTTCTGGGCTATTCCGAGTTGGGAAATGAAGTCCACCGGCGCGGATTCGATCTCCTCCGGGCTGAGTCCGTCAAAAGCGCTTACAAGAATCGATACAAGCCCCCTCACGGTTGGAAACGGCTCCGGGACGTCAGCAAATATATTCACCTTGCCATCTTCCATCTCAACCCAGATAAAAACCGGGGTTTCGCATTCGTGTACCTGATGAAGGTCTCTGTCCACGCGTTCGGCGAATCTCCTTGGAATCTCAGGAAGGTCTTCCGAATAATCTATCAGGAGCTCTATCATTTCCTGACGGTCCGCCCCTTGAAATTCCCTGATTATCTCTTCTACGCTGGCCATTTTCCCGCGACTTCAAAAAAAAGGATGCGGACCCGTAAGACCACATCCCTTTTACTCCCTCAAAAAATCCTTCTCCCCTTATCTCTCTATAGGAGCCCTTACAAGGTTTCCCCACTCGGTCCACGAGCCGTCGTAATTCTTAACGTTTTCGAATCCGAGAAGATAAGTGAGGACAAACCAAGTGTGAGAAGAACGCTCCCCTATCCTGCAGTAGGCAATCACATCCTGGTCCTTGCTGAGGCCCTGCCCTTTTTCGTATATCTCGACAAGCTCATCGGCCGAGCGGAAAGTTCCGTCCTCGTTCGCGGCTGTGGCCCAAGGAACGTTCACCGCGCCCGGAATATGTCCCCCGCGAAGCGCCCCTTCCTGGGGATAGGCTTCCATGTGAAGAAGTTCTCCCGAATACTCTTTGGGGGAACGGACGTCAACTAGCGGCTTGTCGGAGCCCATGTGCTCCAGTACATCATCGCGAAAAGCCCTTATTGACTCATCGACTGCCGACACTTTGTAATCTGTTTTCGCTCTCTCGGGAACTTCTTTTACCAGATCTCTTCCCTCATCAACCCATTTCTGCCTGCCGCCGTCCATTATCAAACATTTTTCGTGCCCTAAAACCTTAAAAGTCCAGAAAGCGTAACACGCCCACCAGTTACTCCTGTCACCGTAGAAAACCACCGCGTGATCATTGGAAATGCCTTTTTCGGAAAGCAGTGCCTCGAAATTCTCCCTGCTCACGTAGTCCCTTATAAGCTGATCCTGAAGCTCGGTCTGCCAGTCGAATTTCACCGAATTCCTTATGTGTCCTATTTCGTAAAGCAGTATGTCCTCATCCGATTCCACTATAACGATATCGGGGTCGTCAATATGCTCCTCTACCCAGTCCGTGCTCACGAGAACATCGGGGTTTGCGTAATCCGCCATCTTTAAAACCTCCGTTCGGCCGCTCTTTTCCGCAACCTTTTGTAATATCTAGATAACTATAAATGCACAGGAACGGGTTTTCAAGAAAGCTCCCAAGGAACATCGCAACCCGGCAGAACACTTGATTTTCGGGGCGGGTTGCGTGATAATTTCTCCGTACGCGCAGTTCCAGGAAGCCCCAAAATGTCAGAACCAGAAGAGCAAAAAACAGAAGAAACGGCGGAGCAGGAAGCACCTGCACAGGAAACAGAAGCACCGGATGGAAGCGCCGAAGCCGCGGATGGAGCCAGCGAGAGTGTTGAAACCGCAGATGAAAACCAAGCGGCTCCCATAATCTGGTCCCAGAAGAGGGTTCCCAACATAGAGAAGGGATATAACCCAAGCGTGCCTTTTTACATGATGGGAATTCTGGTCGCGCTTGTAATCCTGAGTGTGATTTTCGCCAAGATCACGTCCTGAGCACACAGTTCCGCTCCCATCCAGAGACATGGACAGGAAAAATCGCACCCCATCCGTCGCAAAGAACCAAAGCGCCCTGAAAATAGTCTGGTTCGCCCTGCTGCTCGCCATGTTCGCCTATACAGCGGTGGTTTTCCTTTTCAGCTCGCCTGAGGCACCGGGTGTCAGGGAAAACGTGAAAAACGCCTTTCTTTTGGGAGGAGCGGCCCTCGGGATAGTTTCCCTCCTCATATACAGATTTTCCCTATCGGACAAATCGCTTAGAAAGAAATTTCTCGCCACAGAGGGCCAGGAACAGGAGAAAAGGCTTGAGGAGCTTTCTAACCGTCTTCTGCTCCCGCATGTGGTTCCCTGGGGAATAAACGAAAGTGTGGTGCTGCTTGGATTTGTGCTCTCGTTTTTAAGCAAAAATCCCATGGATGCGATTCCTTTCTCCGTGATAGGAACCGTCCTGCATATCTATATGTATCCGAGAGTGGAGCAGCTTGTCGAGAGCACAAAAAATTACGTCTGAGCAGCGGATTCACTTAAAAAAGCCCTTATCTTCATGTGAGTCTCCTCTGGAGAACCGGAAGCTTCTATTACCTTGATTCTTGGGATGCTTTTTTCAATCAGTACTCTGTAGCCCCTGTCCACCCGGCTGTGGAACTCAAGCGGTTCCTCGTCCATCTTGTTTCTCTCTTTTTCGCGGTCTTTGAGCCTTAAAAGCGCCTGCTCAACCGGTATCGAGAGAAAAAACGTAATATCGGGTTCAACCCCCAAGCTCGAGGCCATGGCCATGAGGGAAACCAAGTGGGGATCAAGCCCTCTTCCAAAGCCTTGATAGGCCAGTGTCGAATCGTAGTAGCGGTCGCAGATGACCGTGCAGCCGTCTTTGAGCTTCGGCACTATAAGCTCCCTTACGTGCTGGGCCCTGTCCGCGCAGAAGAGACAAAGCTCGGCGTAGGGCTCAATATCGATGTCCCTTCGGTCGAGAATCTCGTTTCTGATCGCTTGGCCGAGCTTCCCCTCGCCCGGTTCTTTGGTGAAAAACACCTCCTCTCCCTTGCCAGAGAGGTAATCAGCAAGGAGCTTAGCCTGGGTTGACTTGCCGCTTCCGTCTATCCCCTCAAATGTGATAAATCTGCTCATGCGGCCCCTCCCGCTGTTTTCCTTTCACTGCGCGGCAAAAGTCCCGTTATCTTCTGGAGGCTTCTCAATTCTCCAGGGTTAAGATCGCGCCACTTCCCCTTCCCAAGCTCGCCGAGACGCACGTTGCCGCACGAAATCCTCTTAAGTCTCGTAACCCGAAGTCCGAAGGCCTCGAAGTACTTTTTCACCAGATGCTTTCTCCCCTCGTGAAAGGAAATGCTTGCCCGCGCGCGCCCTGCGGACACTTGAAGAACGCTCACTGAATCCGGCTTCGTAAAGCGTTCTTCGATCTCCACCCCTTCCCCGAGCACCGCTTCAAGGTCATCCAGCATCTCTCCCGAAACCTCGGCCAGATAGGTTTTTACCACCTTGTACCTGGGGTGATGTATCCTGTTGGCAAGCTCCCCGTCATTTGTGAGAATCAGAAGTCCCTCGGAGTCGTAGTCAAGCCGGCCGACGGGATATACCCTCTGCTCTATGCCTCCCAGAAAGGACGTTATCGTCTTCTTTCCGTCTTCCATTGACTTAAGGGAGGTAAGGTAAAAAGGGGGCTTGTTAAGCATTACGTATCTTTTCCTCTCCTTGCGCACGGGTTTTCCGTCAAGCGCCACCGTGTCGGCAGTCTCGTCCACCACGGAACCGAGAGCACGAACGACCTCTCCGTTTACGGTTATCCGTCCCGCCTTTATAAGGTTATCCGCTTTTCTTCTTGATGTTATTCCGCACTCGGAAAGAAACTTGTTAAGCCTCATATGAAATGTCGAGATTTCGTTTTCAACCGTTCGCCCTGCCATATCCGTTTACAATCATGGAACGCAACTCCGGATTTGTAAAGTTTTCGTTACCTTCCGCTCACTTACGAGTCTTAAAACCAGAAGATCGGGCAATTGACAAGATTCAGCGGTTCATTCGGTTGTCAATCAGGTCATCAACCACCGACGGGTCGGCAAGCGTTGAAGTATCGCCGAGGTCAGAGTATTCGTTTGCGGCGATGCGACGCAGGATCCGGCGCATGATCTTGCCCGATCGGGTTTTCGGAAGACCGGGGGCCCACTGTATAAGATCGGGAGAGGCGATCGGTCCTATTTCCTTTCTTACCCACTTAACCAGTTCGCCGCGAAGTTCTTCTGAGGGCTCAGAATCGGAGTTCAGGGTGATATAGGCGTAGATACCCTGACCCTTGATCTCGTGAGGATAACCCACCACTGCTGCCTCGGCGACGCTCCCGTGCGATACCAAAGCACTTTCCACTTCGGCCGTGCCCATACGGTGACCCGATACGTTTATAACGTCATCGACGCGTCCCGTAATCCAGTGATACCCGTCTTCATCGCGACGACAGCCATCACCGGTAAAATACTTGCCCGGATAGGCAACGAAATAGGTTTCGACGAAGCGATCGTGATCTCCGTATACCGTGCGCATCTGCCCGGGCCATGAATCGGCTATGCAAAGATTTCCCTCCGCCGCGCCTTCTAAAATCTCGCCATCGTCCGAAACCAGTTCCGGGGAAACCCCGAAAAACGGCAGCGTGGCCGAACCCGGCTTGAGATCTGTCACACCGGGAAGCGGCGTTATCAAGACACCCCCGGTCTCAGTCTGCCACCAGGTATCCACTATCGGACAGCGCCCCTCGCCGACGACTTCGTAGTACCACATCCAGGCCTCAGGATTGATCGGTTCCCCAACGGTTCCGAGAATGCGAAGCGAGGCACGCGAGGTCTCCTTAACCGGCCCGTCGCCCTCGCGCATGAGCGCTCGGATAGCCGTGGGAGCAGTGTAGAAAATACTGACGTTATGCTTGTCGCAGACTCTCCAGAAGCGCGAGATGTCCGGGTAACCCGGCACTCCTTCGAACATGACCGTGGTGGCACCGTTTGCAAGCGGTCCGTAGACGATATAGCTGTGTCCCGTGACCCAGCCGACATCGGCCGTGCACCAGTAGACCTCTCCGTCATGATAATCAAACACGTACTGGTGAGTCATTGAAGCGTAGACAAGATAGCCGCCGGTTGTGTGCAAGACCCCCTTGGGCTTTCCGGTTGAACCCGAAGTGTAGAGAATGAAAAGCGGATCCTCAGCCCCCATCTCCTCAACCACGCAGTCATCGGAAACTTCCGCGGAGGCCTCGTGATACCAGACGTCGCGGCCCCCGTCCCATGGAATGTCAGCTCCCGTGCGGCGCACTACAAGAACCTTTTTCACAATTGCATCTACGCCTTCTTCCTCTAGCGCCTTGTCCGTGTTTAGCTTAAGGGGCACCTTGCGAGCGCCGCGAAGTCCCTCGTCCGCAGTAATGACCACCTCCGAAGAACAATCGGAAATCCTCCCCGCAAGCGCGTGCGGTGAAAAGCCTCCGAACACGACCGAATGAATGGCGCCGATACGCACGCAGGCAAGCATGGCGAAGGCAACCTCGGGTATCATCGGCATGTATATGGTCACCCTGTCGCCCTTGCGGACACCGAGAGACTTAAGAACGTTCGCCATGCGGCAGACTTCGCTTTTTAATTCCCTGTAGGTGAACTTTTTGTCTTCAGCGGGATCATCCCCTTCCCATATGATTGCGATTTTGTCAGGGGTTCTCTCCGCGTGGCGGTCAACGCAGTTCGCCGACACGTTAAGGGTTCCGTCGTAAAACCACCTGATCGACACTTCCCCCGGGCCGTAGTCTACGTCTTTTACCTTCGTATAGGGCCTGATCCAGTCAATCCGCTTGCCGTGGGCTTCCCAGAACCTCTCCGGGTCCCTAACCGACTGACGATACATCCAGTTATATTCATCCCTGTTGACCAAGGCTCTTTCAGTAACAGATTCTGAGGGTGGAAAAACTTTGGGTTTTGACATGGTTTTCCTGGTTTCTTAAAAACTTGCTTGACGAATCTTTTGGAGTTTTTAAGCCCCCCTCCCCGCCGGATGCGAAACCCATGGGAAGCTCTGAAAACAGATCCGCATGACGCTGATTTTTAGGCGTAATTATACATTATGCGGCGAATATTCACCACATAAATCAGATTACTTATTCGATTTCAGCAATCCAGAACAGTACCTTGGACAACGTGAAAGGAAAGCAAATTAGGGGTAGGGTCGATTTGGGGCACGGGTCCTCTCATCTCAATGCATCTTGTCTTGCGCTGAACGTCTTTTAAACGAGACCGCAAAAAACAACGCCAACACCACCAAGAACAGGCCAAACGCACTGTCGCTTCCGCTGCCTCCTACGGCACAGCCTCCACCGCCGCCGTCACTCATGCTCTGTGGCTCTTCCACATCCGGCGGCTCCTCCACTTGGTACCCGGAACCCACGACGTATACGTGGCTATTCCCCTCCTCATCCATAGGAGACTCTACCCTTACGGCGTAAATCCAGAAATCGCCCACCACATGTCCGACGGCCTCCTGACCCGCATTCGCTATACGGTCTATGACGTATAGCTTTCCGGGTTCATCCGTCCGACTCTGCTCCCTGTTCCTGTCAGCCCCGTCGAATATCACTCTTCCACTCTCATCCATAATGTAAATATGGACGTCTCCTTCTTTCCACGGCCCCTCGCGCCGAAGAACCCCTCGCAACTGCGCGGGGTCAATCCTAGGATCCATAATGGCTACCATGAGAGCTCTTCCCCCCTCCCCAACGAATTCCCTCAGTTCTTCGTCGGTATCTACATCCCCGGCTTCCGTTGACGGTCTGGCAATCCGCCCCGTCGTGAAAGGTTCCCCTGCGGGAGTTTCATCAAAACCACCCAGCAGGACAAATTCCTCAGCGCCGTGCGCAAGGGGAACAGAGGAAGCGGAAAACGGATGCGCATAGCCGCTTCTCTCGCCATTGTACTCAATGAAGCACCCTTCTTGTGTATCAAGCACTGATACTCTTCCTTCACAGAAAACAACCCCGGACCAGTCCCGGTCTTCCACTTCCCTTTTAGTGGTGTGAAAGTACACCCCGCCTCTTTTGGTGAGAAGAACAAGATACGTGGAACCGTCATTCCAGTCTCCCTCGTTGTCTCGGAACTCTTCAAGGATGCTTAAGGTCTCCTCAAAGGTGCCGGAGCCCTCTATTCTCTCCGCCGCGCACTCTACGAATCTACCGAGACTCCTATCATCGGTCACCTCGGAAACGACGCAGACCTCTTCTTCCGGCGGAGGCGGAGGGGGCGGGGGGGGAGGAGGAG